>JAGPGI010000116.1 GCA_018056045.1 Paracoccus sp. (in: a-proteobacteria) | reverse complement strand
CCATTTCTCCAGCCCCAGATCCTCGATGACGACATAGGCGATGCCGCGATAGGCCGGTGCGCTCTCTCCCTCCTGCGCCGAGATCGCCGGGTCGGGCAGCTGTTCTTCGTTACCTGGATAAACGCGCATGTTCAGATCATCGGCCGAAACCTCCTCGCCATCGGCCCAGACGCGGCCCACGCCAAGGACCGGCCCCTCGCAAAGCGCCAGCGCAAAGCTCAACCGATAACTGACATTGGTCACGCTGGGTGCCGAGCCCTTGCCACCGCCCTGCTTCTTGCGGACCTCGACCAGCGGCCCGGCCCAGATGCAATGCCCCGGCACCCGCATCTGTCCCCACAGACGCGGAACCGGATTGCCCTCGCCGGCAGTCTGGATGCGCATGCGGTCCACGCGCCCGGTCTCGACCGCCTTCGAGCCGGCCCCCAGCAGGCGCTGGTCGATCACGCGCCCAAGCGTCGCGCCGACCGCGCGCCCGATGACCGCGCCCGACAGCCCAAGAATGGTGCCGCCAAAGCCCGCACCCAGCGATGCCCCGACCGCCGACAGCAGAATCGTCGCCATTGCGCCTTGTCCTTCCTTTTAGATCGACGGAAACCGGAACCTGCCCGCGATCCGCGCCCGCCAGGGCGCCGAAAGCGGGCTTTCGACCACGCCATGCCGGTCATAGGCATGCACGAACGTGGCCTCAGTGCCGGTCTCAGCCAATATTCCCATATGCTTGGCGATGGCTCCGGCCCTCATGCGAAAGACCAGCACATCGCCCGGCTGCTCATCGGGGGCGGGGCGCAAAAACCGCTCCGCCCCGCCCAGCAGCAACTCATTGTCGCCGGTCTCGCCCCAGTCGGGCGTATAGGCGGGCATCACCTCAGGCTCAGACCCAAAGAACTCGCGCCAAACCCCGCGCACCAGCCCCAGACAATCCGTCCCGCCCCCTTTGACCGAGGCCTGATGCACGTAAGGCGTCCCGATCCAGCCACGCGCCGCCTGAACGATGTCGCGGCTCATCGGTTCACCTTGGGGGCCATCAGCCAATCCTCGGAGGGCAGATGCGGAAAACCCCGGAAATTCAGGTAATTCAGAAACTTCATCCGGCAGGTTTCGGCACGCTTGTCGCAGCCCGTGATCAGCCTGACCCGGTCACCGACGGCGGGTCGGACGCCAAGCCCGGTCCACAGCTCGACCTCGCGCCGCGACCCGGGCGCGGCAAGATCGGTCTTGATGACGCCCGACAGCCCCTCGGCCGCACCCGAGATTGCCAGCAACCGCCCGCGTTCGAACCAGAACGCATCGTGCCCGGCGATGCCGGACAGCGTGAAGCGCTGCCCATCCTCATGCGACACGATCACGCCTTCGGCCGAATAGCCGGCGCGGTTCAGATCAAAGCGGCATTGCCCATCACCCAGACTGGCCGAGCAGCGCGGATGATAGACCCGCCCCTGCGCACGGTTCAGCGGCTCGGACAATCCGCGCAATTCGGCACGAAACGCCGCACCGCTGCGCGTGACCTCGCCCAGATGACCGCGAAAGATCAGGCGGCGGCTGGCGGTGTCGGACCAGTCCACGTCCCACAGCCGGACATCGGCCGCATCCCAGCGGCCCGCCATCAGGTCGATTTCGGTGATGGCGCTGTCCGACAGCGCGCCTGCCGCCTCGGTATTGTCCACCGACAGGCCCGAACCCTGCACCACGGCCCGCGCGCTCAACCCGCTGTCGGGACGAAACACGATGCCCTCAAAGGCCAGTTCCCGGTCATGGTCGGTAAAGCCCAGCACCATGCCGTCGCGGCGCGTGACCGCCCATGCGCGTGCAATCGTCTCGCTCATAGGCGCACCTCCACGACCGGCACCTGCGGCAGATCGCCCGCCTGAAACGAGGCCACCGAAACCGCGATCCGGTCGGTGTCAAAGCGCACCGGCACATCGAATTCGAACCCCGTGACGACCCTGCCGCCGATTTCGGGCGGCTCGGCAAAGGTGATGATGCCGGTCGCGAGGTTGACCTCGAAATCAACATCCGGACGCAGTTCGACATCGCCGATGCCGGCAAGCACCGTGCCCTCGACCGGCTTGGTGATGGGACGCCAATACCGTGCTGCGCCCGAGGCATAGGCCTTGCGCAAGGCAAAGGTCCGATTCACCCCATCCCCGATACCGATCACCTGATCCCTGAAGCTGGGCGCCACGCTGGGGGCCGAGGATTTGAAATCCGCCCAGTCCTTCCAGCGAAAGCCGTGCATCTGCCCGGCACGAGCCTCGAAAAAGGCGATCAGCGCCGCCACATCGTCCAGCGAGCGCAGGCCCAGCCCGGCATCATAGCGCCGGCGCGAATGCGCCCAGGGCGTGCGGCGCTCTTCGTGACCATTGGTCAGCGAAACGATCTCGGTGCGCCGCTCAGGCCCGCCGACCGAGCCAAAGGACAGGTTCGCCGGAAATCTGATCTCGTGAAATGCCATGCTTCACCCGTTTCTTTCGCCACGCGCCAGCAGCCGGCCCATCTGGGCGGCGATCTGGCTTTGGCTGCGCTGGAACCCCGCCACGTCGGGGGTCGAGACATTGAAGGTCACGTTGAGAGGCCGCCCACCGCCCGCCGTCGCCACGCCAAGCCGGCCATCGGCGCCGCGCCGAAGGGGCATGATCGCCTCGGCACCCGCTTCCCCCATCAGCCCGGTCGCGCCGCGCATCGGGAAATAGGTGGGCTGGCTGACGATGCCGCCCTTGGCAAAGGGCATCACCCGCCCCTGCGCAAAGGCCCCGCCATCCGCGAATGGCAAGACCCCGCCGATCAGCCCGTTCACACCCTGTGCGATGGCGCCCGACAGCGCCTGCTCCAGCGGCTTCATCGCCACTGCAAAGGCGGTATCGGCCATGCTGCGGGCGATGCCCTTCAGCGCATCGCTCAGCTTCATGCCGTCAAAGACCAGCCCCTCGAAGGCGCGGCGCAACCCGCTGCCGATCCCGGAACTGAGGGTGGTTACCTCACGATTGGTGTAAAGCATCGACTCGCGCAGCCGCGCCAGTTCGGCCTCGAAGGCGGCGGTCATGCGCGCGCTGTCGTCGAAGCTTCTGCCCAGCATGACCTGGCCATCGTCCTCCAGCCGGTCGAATCCGTCCTTGTTCGCCACGACGGCGCCTCCTTTTGATCTTGCGGTTCTATTTCGAGGGCGCGTCGGGATAGCGGGCGACAAGCTCGGCCAGCCTGCCGCGCGTCATCGCCCCCCCTTTGCCCGGCTCGATGCCCAGCATCAGCGCCAGCTCGGCCGGGGTCAGCGCCCAGAATTGCGCGGGCGTCAGGCCCAGCCCGCCCAAGCGGGCCGGGCCGATCCCCACGCGCAACAGCCCCGGCCAGTCCATGCTGCCCGCAGCCTTGCCGCTCATGTGCCCTCGATGCGGAAGGCCCGCGCCAGCAATGCCGCCGCCGCCTGCGCCGCACCCACCGGCCCGCCGCGGAACTCGACGGCCAGCAGGTCGTCCATACTGCCCGCCCAGCCGCCACCGCGCAGGCCGGCAACCACGACCGCCATCACATCGCGGCTGGAAAAGCGCCCCTGCTCAAAGCGTTCGACCAACGCCACCATGCTTTCTGCGCCGAGCTCGCTTTCCAGCCCGGCCAAAGCGCCCAGCGTCAGCTTGGCGACATGGCTGCGGCCATCCAGCCAGATCTCGACCTCGCCTGTCAGCGGATTGGCCATATCAGAACGCGACGAAGCTGATGACGCCCGCGCTTGCCATGGAAATCTCATAGGTCGCCTCACCGTTATAGCTGCCCGCGTATTCCAGCGACGTGATCTGGAACGCCCCCTCGACCGCGCCGAAATCGGGGATCACCACCTGAAAGCGCGGCACCTCACCGTCGAAAAACACCTGCCGGGCGCGCTGATCGGTGGTTCCGTCGCGAAACACCCCCGACCCCGAGATCGAGGCCGAGCGCACGCCCGCGCCCGCCAAAAGCTCGCGCCAGCGGCCCTCACTTTCCAGACTGGTCACATCCACCGTCTCGGCATTGAAGCCCAGCCGCGTCGCGCGCAGGCCCGCGATCGTCTCGAACTGGCCGTCACCGGTCATGTCCATCTTGATCAGCAGGTCGCGTCCGTTCTGCACCGCCATTTCCGTCTCTCCTCAACCCAGGTCAATGCGCGCGCGAAAGGTCATGTCGACCCGCCGCCCCGCGCCATTCTCGGCCCGGCGCGCCCGAGCGCGCAGGAACCACAGCCCCGCCAGATGGCCTCGATCTAGCGTAATATCGGCCTCCTCAAGCGCCTCCGAGACCGCCACCGCGACCTCTTTCACCGCCCCGAAGCCGTTCGCCTCATCCGTGCCCGACAGGACCGAGACGACGAAATCATGCAGCGCACCCGGTGCCGTCATGTCGCCCGCATCTCTGACATCTTCGGGCCCGAGCGAGACATAGGTGCCCGGCGGCGCCGCCACCGGCATCGCATCATAGATCGCGTCGCCGACCAGATCGGCCAGCGCCGCATCATCGCGCAGGGCGCCATAGACCGCAGCCTGAAGCGCGACCGTTGCTGCATAGCTCATGCCAGGGACTCCTCTTTGGCGATGCAGACCAGCCAGCGGCCCCGCGGGTCGCTTTCGGCCACTGCCTCGATCCTGAAACGCCGCGCGTCCGGGCCCTCGCCCATGCGCAGCCGCTGCTCGGGGCGCGGACGGCGCGGATCGTCTGCCAGCGCCGCCCTGACGGTGATCCGCCAGCTCACGACACTGCGCGCCCCCACCTCGGCGAACCGCTCGCCGCCCGCACCCGACCGCATCTCGGCCCAGATCCGCCCGGTATCCTGCCAGACCAGACGATAACCGCCCATCCCGTCGGCCTCACGGACCGGGCTTTCGATCACCAGCGGCACCGTCAGCCGCGGCGCGTTCATGCCCGGCCGCGCGAATTGCCGCGCCCCCCCAGCACCCGGACCGAGCGCCAGCGTTCGATCAGCGCATTGACCCCGAAGGGAACCGCCGATTGCGTGCCCTCAAAGCTGCGGACCTCGTGATAGCGCGCGGCCAGCAACAACACGGCCTGCGCCAGATCGGCCGGCACATCCGCCCATTGCGGGCCGAAACCGGCGCGAAAGGTGATGGTCACATGGCCTGCACCCGGAATCTGCGGCAAGAACGCCCCGACCGGCGCCAGCACCGGACGCTGCATATCCGGGATCAGCCGGTAGCTTGCCGGATCGACCAGAACCAGCTGACCGGCGCCATTGTCGATCTCGACCCGCTCGATAGCCGCAACCGGCGCCAGCGGCAGGGGCTGGCCCATCGGATCGCGCCATTCCTCCAGCCGCAGCCGGAACTGCCGCGCCAGAAGCGCCTTGCCGGTGCGGGCCTCGATGGTGGCCATGGCAGCGCGCAGAAACCCCGCCAGAGCCGCAGTCTCGGCCGCATCTGCGGCCGTCTCGAACCCCGTTCCCAGCCGCAGATGGTCTCGCAACCCTGCGACCGGCAGCGCCTCAGGGGCCGGCGCCGTCACTTCCACAAGCATCATCTTCGTCTCTCCCGTTCGCACGGACGCTCAATCACAAGGGCGAATGACATGGGGGCCGCGCGTGTGCGCCGTCGCGCGCGCGGACAGTTGCTCAGCCGGTCAGGCGGACATGTCTCGCGCGGCCCCCGCTTCGGCCTTGGATCAGCCGAAGACCATCAACTTGATGGCGCGGGCGTCGGTGACGCCGCCGCCGACCCGCTTGGTGGCATAGAACAGCACATGCGGCTTGGCCGAGAAGGGATCGCGCAGCACCCGCAGGTCCGGACGCTCGACGATCGTATAGGCCGAGCGTAAGTCACCGAACGCGATCGAGAAGGACCCCGCCGCGATGTCGGGCATGTCCTCGCAGACCAGCACCGGATAGCCCAGCAGCTGCGCCGGCTGGCCCATCGCCAGGCTGTCCGCCCACAGGAAGCGGCCATCGGCGTCGCGCATCTTGCGCACGGCGGCGGCGGTCTTCGAGTTCATCACGAAGGTGCCGTTGGCGCGGTATTGCGCACCCAGCGCATAGACCAGATCGATCAGCGCATTGGCCGGGTTGGTCGAGGCGAAGTCGCCCGCCCCACCCGAAGGGATGGTGCCGATCTGCACATTGGTCGCGGTGCCGTTCGGGGCTTTCGCATGGGTCAGGAAGCCCTTGGGCTTGTTGACGCCGTCGCCGCTGACAAAGGCGGTGGCCTCGGCACGGGCAAACTTGGTGGCGATGCAATCGGCCAGCCAGGTCTCGATGTCGAAGGCCGCGTCGTCCAGCAGACGCTGGCTGGCCTTGGGCATGGCCGAGAGCTCATGGACCGGAATGACCACGCGCTGCACGGTCGAGGTGCCGGTCTCGGCCTGCGCGGTCGCCTCGGTGGACCAGCCGCTGGCGATATCGCCCATATCGACCAGCACTTCGTAATTGGCGGATTCGACAGCCACGACATTGGCCACGCGGCGCAGCGAAGCGGTGATGTTCAGCGCATCCTGCACCTGCAGCGCCACGGTCGGCGCGGCCAGAAAACCGCCGTCGCTGACGGTGCTCATGGCCTTGCCTTCCAGCGGCAGGCCGCGCAGCGCGTCGTCATCGCCGTGGCGGATATAGGCGTCAAAGGCCTTCTGATGCGGCGCGCCGGCATCGGCTTCGGCCGACAGAGGGGCGCGGCCACGGGAAATGGTCTTGCGGTCCAGCATGGTCATGCGATCTTCCTGTGCTTGCAGTCGTTTCTGAATATCGGCGCGGAACGATTTGAGTTCATTGACGAACCCGATCATTTCAGCGCCCAGTTCGCCGGGCATGTCCGCCCCGGCCGCGGCTTTCACCTCGGTCATGGTTCCCCTCCAATGCGGTGAAGCTTATTCGGCGCGCAGCGCCAGCGTCGCGGCGCGGAACGCCGCCGCCATCTCGGTGACTTCTTCGGCCAGGCGGTCGGATTTCTTGCCGACCTTGGCCTCGGCCAGCATCGGGAAGGTGACCAGAGACACCTCCCACAGCTCGACCTCGCTCAGCAGGCGGCGGCCCTTGCCGTCGCGCTCGGCGGAAATGGTGCGATAGCCGATCGACAGCCCGTCGATGGCCCCCGCGCCGATCAGCGCCGCAGCTTCGCGGGCCTGCGCGATCTCGGGCAAAAGCCGGCCCTTGACCCACAGACCCTTGTCGTCCTCGCGGATCTCGTCCCAGACGCCGATGGGCCGGGTCGGATCGTGCTGCCACAGCATCCGCACCTTGTCGCCCCGCACCACCAGCCGCTTCAGGCTGGCGGCATAGGCGCCCTTCTGGACGATGTCGCCGCCCTGATCGGTCAGGCCGAACAGGCTCGCATAGCCCTCGATCTGCGTGCCGTCGCTGACGATCTGCGCGCCCGGCGCATACTTCAACTCCAGCCCGTAATCTTTTGAATTCACGTCACCCTCCTTTCGGTGCATATTCCAGGATCGATTGCACCGCTTGCGTCAGGATCACCGCGACGACGCCATAGACGGTCATCCACAGCCGTCGCTCCAACCCCTCGATCAGCGCCTCGATCCGTTCCAGCCGCCGCTCGACCTGGCCGAATTGCAGCGCCATGATCCGCTCCTGCGTGTCAAAGCGCTGATCGTGCCAGTCAAAGGGCTCCTTGACGA
>JAGPGI010000115.1 GCA_018056045.1 Paracoccus sp. (in: a-proteobacteria) | reverse complement strand
AAGACTATTGATCTGCTGGCGGCGGGGCTGATGTCCCTCGCCCTGCTTTCCTCCTTCGGAGAATCTGCTTTGGCTCAAGAAAAAACCGATCCCGCGAATTACTATGTCTCGGCCGCCGGGGCGGGTGCCTTCTGGGCGCTCAGAATCAATGACGTGACGATCTGGCGCGAGTTCAGCGCCCGCGACACCAATTTCACCCTGCCGGTCAATCCCTATCTGCAACCCGGCCGCAACGAGGTCAGCATCACCTTCGTCTCGGTCCATGGCGATCCCTATGAATACAATGTCGCCACCCCCGATTTCTATGCGCTGACCGGGATCGAGCGGCTGAACCTTGTCACGCGCGCGCGGCATCGGGCGACGCTGGTCAATATCGACCTTGATGCCGAGAACGAGGTGGCATTCCCCGAAAAGACCCGTTTCGGCCTGCCCATGGACAATCCGGCAGGGCCGCCCAGGCGCGTCAATGGCGGCGGGCTCGATCAGGCCGGTCTGGCGGATGGCTGGGGCAACGCATGGACCGCGCGCCGCGTCACCGCCATGTTCGAAATCGCCGATGAAGTGCCGATTCAGCCCTGGGCGCGCGCGCCCCGGCTCGAAGATACGCCCGAACTGCGCGCAAGCCTTCTGGCCGCCTATCGCGAGCTGCATTCGGCGCTGTCCTCTGGCGACCGGGAACGGATCCGCGCGCTTTATGAACCCGCTTGGGCGCATATCGCCGCGACCATGCATTACGCCTCGGTCGATGAATTCCTGCAAAAGACCAGCGGGCTCGATCATCTCGGCCCGGTCGATTCCAACGGGCTGCGCCTGCGGCCGCTGGACCTGGTGCTGGGCGAGCGCGATTTCGTCATCGAGTTCATGGCAGAGGGGCGGCTGGCGCGGATCGTGCCCGACCCGGTGCTCTGGGCGTCCGAGGCCAATCCCGACGACGTGGAAAGCACGAATGTCGCGTTTTTCCTTGGCTCCGATCAGCGCCTGCATATCGGCGCGGTGCTCTACTAACCCCCCAGGCGGTCCCGCAAAGCGCCCCGCCTGCATGGCCGCTTCACTCCCCCCACCAGGCCGCAGCGCGACCGGCTGACGCGGCCTTTGGGGGCGTTTCGGCATGCGCGCATGCGACGGCCCGCGATACGCAATCTCGTCAAGGGGACCGCTACCGTTTCCTTACCCCGGCAGGCCGGGCCACGGCAAACGGGCCGCAGTTGCGACACCGGCCCCACCAAAGAAAAAGGGCGGCGCCTTCCCTGTGGAAGGCACCGCCCCTGAAATCGTCTCAGGACCGGATCAGACCGCGCCGCTGATGAACTTCACCGCATCGCCAAAGGTCTGGATGGTTTCGGCTGCGTCATCGGGGATCTCGATGCCGAACTCTTCCTCGAAGGCCATGACCAGCTCGACGGTGTCCAGCGAGTCGGCGCCCAGATCATCGATGAACGAGGCCGATTCCGTCACCTTGTCCTCATCGACGCCCAGATGCTCGACAACAATTTTCTTCACGCGATCAGCGATATCGCTCATGTCTTATCCTCGTTTTCGCGGGCATCCGCCCAGAATGTTCCGGCAAACGCCGGTTCTAGCTCAGGGCGGTTCCCCTGCAGCCCTGATTGCGGGATATAGCACGGAGACGTGATCTTGCAACCCGCATAAACCACCTTCAGACCATCGCCATGCCGCCATTCACGTGCAGCGTGGCCCCGGTGACATAGCCCGCCTCGGCGCTGGACAGATACAGCACGGCGGCGGCGATTTCCGCAGCCGATCCCATGCGCCCGGCCGGGATCTGGGTCAGGATGCGGCCTTTCTGCTCGTCGTTCAGCTTGTCGGTCATCGCCGTCTCGATGAAGCCGGGCGAGACGCAGTTCACCGTGATCCCGCGCGAGGCCACCTCATAGGCAAGGCTCTTCGACATGCCCACCAGCCCGGCCTTCGCGGCGGCGTAATTGCCCTGCCCCGGATTGCCCGTCGCCCCCACGACCGAGCCGATATTCACGATCCGACCCCAGCGCGCCTTCATCATGCCGCGCAGCACCGCCCGGCACAGCCGAAAGCTCGAGGTCAGGTTGACCTCGATCACCTGCGCCCATTCCTCGTCGGACATGCGCATGAACAGGTTGTCGCGGGTGATCCCGGCATTGTTGACCAGAATATCGACCCCGCCCATGGCCTCCGCAGCAGCCCTGGGCAACGCCTCGACGGCATCGGCATCGCCCAGATTCGCGGTCACCACATGCGCGCGCTCCCCCAGCTTCGCGGCCAGCTCCTGCAAGGGCGCCTCGCGCGTCCCCGACAGCGTCACCGTCGCCCCGGCCCGATGCAGCGCCTCGGCCACGGCCCCGCCAATGCCCCCGGACGCCCCGGTCACCAATGCCTTCTTGCCCGTCAGATCAAACATCCCAAGCCTCATTCTTTCATGTCCAAATATCCCGGGGGAATCCCGCAGGGATGGGGGCAGAGCCCCCTCTTCAGCCCTTCAGCGCCGCGATATCCGCAGGCGCGCCGACATTCTTCACCACCGCATCCTTCGAGATGCGCTTGATCATCCCCGACAGCGCCTTGCCGGCGCCTATCTCCCAGAACTCGGTCACCCCGGCCCCGGCCAGAAACTCGATCGACTCGCGCCAGCGCACGGCGCCGGTCACCTGCTCGACCAGCAGCCGGCGGATCGCGCCCGGCTCGGTCACCGGCTCGGCCCGCACATTGGCGATCAGCGGCACCTCGGGCGCGGCGATCTCGACCCCGGCCAGCGCCTCGGCCATGGCCGCCGCCGCCGGCTGCATCAGCGCCGAATGAAACGGCGCCGAGACCGGCAGCATCAGCGCCCGCTTGGCGCCGCGCTCCTTGGCCAGCACAGCCGCACGCTCGACCGCCGCCTTGTGGCCCGAGATCACCACCTGCGCCGGATCATTGTCATTGGCGGCCTGACAGACCTCGTCTTCGGCCGCATCGCGGGCAATGTGATCGACCGCCGCGAAATCCAGCCCCAGGATCGCCGCCATGGCACCCTGTCCGACCGGCACCGCCTCCTGCATCGCCGCGCCGCGCAGGCGCAAAAGCCGTGCCGTATCCGCCAAGGTCAGCGCGCCCGCCGCACACAGCGCGGAATATTCGCCCAGCGAATGCCCGGCCACGAAATCCGCGTCCTTGATCCCGAAACCCTCGGCTTCCAGCGCCCGGAATGCCGCAATCGAGGTCGCCATCAGCGCCGGCTGCGCATTCTGGGTCAGGGTCAGCGTCTCGATATCACCGTTCCAGATCAGATCGCTCAGGCTCTCGCCCAGAGCCTCGTCGACCTCGGCAAAGACCGCGCGCGCGGCAGGATAGGCTTCCGCCAGTTCGCGCCCCATGCCGATAACCTGTGCGCCCTGCCCCGGAAATACGAATGCCCGCATGACGGAATCCCTTCACCTTTATGTCGTTGAGACAGGCTTAGCCCGCGCCACGCCATCCCGCAACCGCGCGGATAGGCCCGTTCAGCGCGGAATGACGATCTCGGCCCGCAGCCCGCCCAGCCGCTGCCCGTCGCCCAGCCGCAACTGCCCGCCATGGGCGCGGGCGATATCGGCGGCGATGGACAGGCCCAGGCCCACGCCCTGGCCGCGGTTCTGATTGCGCGCCGGATCCAGCCTGGTAAAGGGCTTCAACGCCTCGCCGCGCCTGTCGGCGGGAATGCCGGGCCCGTCATCCTCGACCGAGATGCGGAACCAGCCCGGCCCCAGCGCCGCCTCGACCTCGGCATGCTCGCCGTAGCGCACGGCATTGCCGATCAGGTTCTCGATGGCGCGGCGCAGGCTGTCGGGGCGAAAGGTGGCCAGCCCCTGCGGCTCATCGGGCCTGGAATGCAGCACCACCTTCTGTCCGCCGCGCTGCGCATCGGCGACGATCCCCTCAACGAATTCCAGCGCGTCCACCGGCGCGGGCGGCCCGTCCTGCGCCGAGTCGCGGGCAAGGTCCAGAAAGGCATCGACCATGGCCGACATGGCCGCCACATCACCCTCCAGCGCGGTGATTTCGTCCTTTTCGGGCGGGTCGTCGGGGCTGAGCATCGACAGCCCCAGCCGCAGCCGCGTCAGCGGCGTGCGCAGGTCGTGACTGACCCCCGACAGCATCAGGCTGCGCTGCTCATTCTGGCGCTCGATCCGGCCGCGCATCTCAAGAAATGCGGTGCCGGCGCTGCGGATTTCGACCGCGCCGGCGGGGCGATAGGGGATGATGCGGCCCTTGCCATATTCCTCGGCCGCGCGCGCCAGCCGGCGGATCGGCCGCAGCTGATTGCGCAGAAAGATCGTCGCGATCGCCGTCATCAAAAGCGAGGTCCCGGTCATCAGCACCAGCAGCTGATGCGGATTCGAGGCGCTGACCCGCAAGCGCGAAAAGCTCAACTGATAATCCCCCCAGCGCCCGCCAAGCGTCACCAGAACCTCGCGGCGCGAACTCAGATCGACGCTGCGCACCTCGGGCACCCGCGCATGCAGCTCGGCGATGACGACGCGTCCAGACAGATCGTAAAAGACCCGCCGCTCGCCCTGCGGCGCCCCCTCTGCCGGCAGGGTCAGCGTCAGCTCCAGCGGCCCGGTCACCCGCTCGGCCGAGGCGCGGGCGGCATGGATATCGGGGGCGGCGTCGATGCGCTCGGCGACCAGCGCGATCTCATGTGCCATACCCGAAGTCATCTGCCGGGTGACGTCCTCGAAATGGCGCTGCAGGAACATCACCGTCACGACAAGGGTCACCACCACGACCGGCAGGAACAGGATCAGCGCGGCGCGCCCGTAAAGCCCGCGCGGCATGAACCGTTTCAGCCATTCGAAATTCATCGCGCCCTGCCCTTTTGCAGCCTTGGAATACCGGTCGTCCGGCGGTTAGGTTATCCCCATGACAAGCGCCACGAAAGCCCTGCGGGTGATCACCGCCGACAATCCCTCGCCGCTGACCGGCGCGGGCACGAACACATTCCTGCTGGGGCGCGGCCGCATCGCCGTGATCGATCCCGGCCCCGACCTGCCGGCGCATCGCGCGGCCCTGCTCGAGGCGGCGAAGGGCGGGCGCATCACCCATATCTTCGTCACCCACGCCCATCTGGACCATTCCGGCGGCGCGAAGGCACTGGCGCGCGAGACCGGCGCCCCGATCCTGGGCTTTGGCCCGGCCGAATCGGGCCGCTCGGCGGTGATGGAGCGTCTGGCCCGCGACGGCGCCCTTGCCGGTGGCGAGGGGCTGGACCGCGACTTTGACCCCGATATCCGGCTTGTCGACGGCACCGTGACCGAGGATGACGAATGGTCGCTGACCGCCCTGCACACGCCCGGCCATTTCGCCGGTCATCTGAGCTTTCAGCAGGGCCGGACGGTATTTTGCGGCGATGTGGTGATGGGCTGGTCCTCGACGCTGATCTCGCCGCCGGATGGCGATCTGGCGGATTATTTCCGTTCGCTGTCGCGCCTGGACGCGCTGGGGGCCGAGGCACTCCTGCCCGCCCATGGCGATGCGGTGCGCGAGCCCGGCGCACGGCTTGCCGAGCTGGCCGCGCATCGGCGTGAGCGCACCGCGCAGATCCTTGCCGCGCTGCGCGAGAACCCCGGCACCGCCGAGGCGCTCGCCCGGCGCATCTATGACGTCGGCCCGGCCCTGATCCCCGCCGCGACCCGCAATGTGCTGGCCCATCTGATCGCATTGTCCGAGCTTGGCGCGGTAGCGCCGACCGGGCCCATCGCAGTAAACGCCGTATTTTCAGCGACTTGAGTGTAGCACAAAGATCGTCCACAGGTTTTTCGCAGAGGGCAAAAAAAACCGCAAAACCCTCTGGACGCCCCCTGAAGCTGTGGCTATACACCCCTCGTGTTCCGGCGTAGCTCAGCGGTAGAGCAGTTGACTGTTAATCAATTGGTCGTAGGTTCGATCCCTACCGCCGGAGCCAAACTCAGCTAGCATATTGGTTTTGTTTGGATAAAAGCACCCTGCGTGCTGCGTTGCATGTGTGGGTCATACATCTGACCCAAACTTGTGATGCCTGACGCTGGCGAAATCGGCTCCTCCAACGGGGGAAGACGATGACGATTCAGATCCACACGTTCCGGCGCGGTGCCATTTATACTTGGCGCAAACGGCTGCCGGCAAAACTGGGCGGCGGCGTCCTGCAATTGAGCCTGCGCACTTCGGACCCCTTGATTGGCCGGCGGATTGCCGCAATCTTGGGTGGAGAAAGCTGCGGGGTGATTGACGCCATGGTCCATCAGGGGCTGAGCAAGGAAGACGCCCGCCGGCTGCTGGGGGCGGTCATCGCCCGCGAACACCAGAAGATCCAGAACCGTCGCCTGGCTGCGGCCGAAGCCGGGCATGAGCGAAGCTGGCAGCAGGCGAAGTCTTATGACTGGGCAGTTGGCAAGGCCCTGACCTTGCTTGCAGAGCGTGGCGCCTCGGCCTGCCCGCTGACCGACCAGGACCGCGACTCGATGCGAGACGAGGGTCGCACCGAGGCCGAGATTGCCGCCGTGCAGATGGTGCTGGAGAAGGAAGCCCGGACCTATGCCGAGGATCCGCGCCAGGGGCTCAACACGCGCTCGCTGCGGCTGATGCGCGAAGAGCTGAAGAGGCAGGAGTTCTCGCCTCTGGAACTGCTGCACGGGCGCCAGATCTATTATCGGGGCCGTGGGGCGGCGCTGCTCGACATGAGCGCCGAGCAGGCCGTGGCAGAGCAAGCCAGCGATCTTGCGGCGGAGCTTGCCCGAGCGCAGGTTTGCAGCGATCCTCCTGTCGCTATCGAGGCTGCGGCCCGCGCCGAGGCAACACCCTCGGCTCCTTCCGTCGTAACGGCACCCGTTGCACAGGCTTCGCTCAATGCAGGGGCGGCTCGTGCTGTGCCATGCGAGCAGCCCGCCTATGATCCGCAGTTGACCGCACTGGTCGCGCGGCTGATGGACCAGAAACGCCGGCAAGGCATGTCCGGCGGCATGATCCTGCAAATGACTCGTGTCTTTGCCCTGTTCGTCGAAGCGACGGGGGTCGAGGACGTGCGGGCCTTGCGCCAGGAGCATATCGCAAAATTCGTCGACACCCTGCAGCTGCTTCCCGTGCATTACGGAAAATCGCCGAAGGATCGCGGCAAACCCCTGGGCGTCATCCTGGAAAACGCGCGCGGCCAGCCAGTTGGGCTGTCGGCTACCACCATCAATCGCAACCTCGACTACATCGGCCAGCTCCTGATCAAGGGACGCAGCGAGGGTTTCCGAGGCCTGGGCGATCTTGACCCGAACAGCCTGAGGCAGCGCAAGACCAAGCGCGACCGGGACGACCGACCGCCCTTCACCGCTGAGGATGTGCAGGCGATCTTTCGTCATCCCGTCTGGCACGGCTTTCAGAGCACGGGAAGATGGCAACAGCCGGGCAATATGCTGACCAGGGACGGGTTTTATTGGCTGCCCTTGATCGCCGCGCTGAGCGGTGCGCGCCGCGGCGAGATCGCCGGGCTGAAGGCCGCGGAGATCGGAACGGTCGGTGGCATCCCCTGCATGACGCTTCAGATCAACCGCAACCGCGGCCTCAAGACCCTGACCTCGGCGCGGGTCCTGCCGCTGCACCCGCAGCTGCTCGAACTGGGCTTGGTGGACCATGCCGAAAGCCGTCTGGCCAAGGGCGGGCCCGACGCCGACCTGTTCCC
>JAGPGI010000114.1:5840-7671 GCA_018056045.1 Paracoccus sp. (in: a-proteobacteria) | reverse complement strand
GATCGTCAGTCATCACCCGACACGGCGCTCGGGGCCTCGTCGGGAAGCGCCAGCGCTGCGTCAATGATCCCGCCCGCGCGCTCGACGGCGGCGGTAAGCCGCGCAGCCAGATCGTCAAGGCTCTCGGCCCCCGATTCGCGCAGCATAAACGCCTGTCCGCCCTTGCCAAGATTGTCCATATCGAGGGGCTTTTCGGTCAGCAGCCGGCCCGCGCATTGCAGGTTCCACAGAAAACGCCGGACTGTGGCAAGGGTCTCGGCCTGGTCGCGGGAGATCAGCCCGGCGCGGGGACCGGCGCGCAATTGCGCCGGGGCCGCGCGGGCCGGGGCGCCAGCGCGCAGGGCAAAGGACTGGGCCAAAAGCTCGATATCCTGCAACCGGCCACGGCCGATCTTGGCCTCCCACGCGCCATCCGGGGCCTTGGCGGCGAAGATGCGGTCGCGCATCTCGGCCAGATCGGGCATGACGCGGGGGGTATTGCCACGGCTTTCCAGAACCTCAACGCGCAGGGCCTCGACCTCGGCGGCAAGCGCGCCCGCATCGGCGCCATATCCGACAATGACACGGGCGCGGGTCAGCGCCAGATGCTCCCATGTCCAAGCCTCGGTCAGCTGATAGTCACGAAATGATTGGATCGCCGTCGCGACCGGCCCCTGCCGCCCCGAGGGGCGCAGCCGCATATCGACCTCGTAAAGCCGGCCGGCGGCGGTCGGTGCCGACAAGGCCGTGATCATCGCCTGCGTCAGCCGCGCGTAATAGGGTCGCGTTGCCAGGGGCTTCAGCCCTTCCGAGCTTTCCGCACCCGCCGCGTCATAGATCACGATCAGGTCCAGATCCGAGGCCGCGTTCAACTGCCGCGCCCCCAGCGAGCCCATGCCCAGCACCACCGCCCCCCGCCCCGGAGGCGGCCCATGCCGGCGCGAGAACTCGGCCGCGACGACGGGAAACAGCGCAGCGACCGCGGCGTCGGCGATGTCGGCATATTGGCTGCCCGCCTCCTCGGCGCCGATCAGCGCACGCAGATGGTGAACGCCGGTGCGGAACTGCCATTCATGCGCCCAGCGGCGCGCCGCATCCAGCGCCCGTTCATAGCCGCCATCCGGCGCGGTCAGCACGCCTTGCAGCATCTGGTCAAGCTGCCGGTGCAGCGTCTCGCCACCCGGCCATTCGGCAAAGAAACTGCCGCCCAGCACCGCGTCCAGCACCTCGGAATGATGGGCGAGGTAATTCGCCAGCCCGGGCGCGGTGCCGCAGATATCGACGATCAGGTCGATCAGCTGCGGATTGGCCTCGAAGAGCGAGAAAAGCTGCACCCCGGCGGGCAGCCCGGCCAGAAAGCCGTCGAACCGCGTCAGCGCCTCGTCGCTATGGGCGGCGGCGGTCAGCCGGGTCAGCAATTCCGGCTCGATGCGGGCAAAGACCTCGCGCCCGCGCTGCGAGCGGAGCGCCGGATAGGTCCGCCAGCGTTCGACGATGGCCTCGGCCTCGGGGGAAAGCGGGGGGCGGGTGCTGCGTTCGGAGGGCGCGAAGAAATCGCCGGTCAGCGCCTCGACCCGCTCGAGCCGGCCTTCCAGCCGCGCCGACCAATGGGCGGTATCGGCATCACCCATCATCCGGGCGATGGTGTCGATCCCTTCGGCCGAGCTCGGCAGCGAATGGGTCTGGGCATCGTTGACCATCTGGATGCGGTGCTCGATCTCGCGGTGTTCGCGGTAGTGATCGGTCAGTTCGCGGGCGACATCGGGCGGCACCCAGCCCTTTTCGGCCAGCCGGGCCAGCCCCTCGACGGTGCCGCGCACGCGCAGGTCAGGGTCGCGGCCGCCAGCGATCA
>JAGPGI010000114.1:0-5740 GCA_018056045.1 Paracoccus sp. (in: a-proteobacteria) | reverse complement strand
ATCGGCGTCAGTGGCGGGCAGCTTGCCGCGCGCGCGTTCAGCCGCGACATGAACGCGCAGCGCCAGATCCGAGGCGCGGTCGGCCAGATCGGTCAGCGCGCCGGTCACCTGCTCGAGCCGCCAGACGCCGCCCAGATCGGCCAGTGCCGTCCACAGCGCTACCCGCCGCTTGGCGCGGCGCAGGGCGGGGCCAAGGTCATCGGCGGACAGCGATTCGAAGCCGGCGGTTTCGCGGGCGACGACATCCTCATGCGTCAGGGCCTCGGCCAGCCAGTCGGCCTCGTGCAGAATCAGTCCGGCCAGATAGGGGCTGCACCCGGCAGTGCCCCGGATCAGGTCACCCAGACGCGGATCGGCAATGCCGGTGGCCTCAAGGGCGGATTGTCCGCGGGCTGAATCCACGGGCAGGGGAAGGCGGGTGATGCGGGCAGCGAAATCCATGCCCGCAGCCTAGCCGGGACGCGCGCAACGTCAATGCGGCCCGCATCGGCATGCCGCCGCACCGTCGCCCGCCGATGTGGTTTCGAAGCTTGGCGCAGCGCGGATCTGTTGCTAGGCTTCATCCGACCGATAACCAGACCGTGAGCCCGCCCGGCGTCCATGCGCGCACAGACCCGAACCAACCGACCGCAGTCCGACCGATGCCTGCCGCGCCCGAGCCTTGGGAGGATGCGCCATGCGGCATAGCCTTCCACATGCGCCGCAGTTCTATGTGACGGCACCGCAGCCCTGCCCCTATCTTCATGGCCGGGCCGAGCGCAAGCTGTTCACCGCGCTGACGGGCGATTCGGCCAATGAGCTGAACAACACGCTGTCACGACAGGGCTTTCGCCGTTCGCAGAACGTGCTGTACCGGCCCAGCTGCGAAAGCTGCGTGGCCTGCATGTCGGCGCGGGTCCGGGTGTCGGAATTCCACCCCTCGCGCACGCAAAAGCGCATTGCCCGCCGCAACAGCCATCTGCGGCGGCTGGCGACCAGCGCCTGGGCGACCGAGGAGCAATACGAACTTTTCCGGGCCTATCTGGACCAGCGCCATGCCGATGGCGGCATGACCGACATGGATATTTTCGAATTCGCCGCCATGATCGAGGAAACGCCGGTCCGCACCCGGGTCATCGAATATCGCAGCGGCGCGGCAAAGGACGATCCCGACCATCCCGGCAGCGACCGGCTGGCCGCGGTCTGCCTGACCGATGTTCTGGATGACGGGCTGAGTCTCGTCTACAGCTTCTACGACCCCGCGCTCGAGAGCTCGAGCCTCGGCACGCATATCATTCTGGATCATATCGAACTGGCACGCAGCGCCGGCCTGCCCTTTGTCTATCTGGGCTATTGGGTGCCTGGCAGCCGCAAGATGGATTACAAGGCGCGTTTCGCCGCGCTCGAGATCTACAAGGGCGGCGTCTGGCAGCCCATTGGCGACCCCGCGCAGCACAGTTCGGACATCCATCCGCTGTCCATCGACCCCATCGTCGAACAGGTCGCGCGCATCACCCTGCCGCAAAATCGTCGATAATTACCAAAAATGGGCTATTTTTGTAATATTGTGTCGCGAAACCGCGCCGCAGGGTCATTTTCTTGGACAAACGCCATTGACCGCGCCGCGCCCTGCCCATAGTTTCCTGCGGCGCAGCATGGCTCCTTGCGCTGCGGCACGGTGGTTCACAGATGGAGAATGGGCATGTCCCGACAAATGACGGGTGCAAGAATGGTTATCGAAGCTCTGCGCGATCAGGGCGTCGATACGGTATTCGGCTATCCGGGCGGGGCGGTGCTACCCATCTATGACGAGATTTTTCAGCAAAACGACATCAAGCATGTTCTGGTCCGCCACGAGCAGGGCGCCGTCCACATGGCCGAGGGCTATGCCCGTTCGACCGGCAAGCCCGGCGTCGTTCTGGTCACCTCGGGTCCGGGCGCGACCAATGCCGTCACCGGCCTGACCGATGCGTTGCTGGATTCGATCCCGCTGGTCGTGCTGACCGGGCAGGTCCCGACCTTCCTGATCGGCACCGACGGCTTCCAGGAGGCCGACACCATCGGCATCACCCGTCCCTGCACCAAGCACAACTGGCTGATCAAGGACACGGATGAGCTGGCGGCGACGATCCACAAGGCGTTCCACATCGCCACCTCGGGTCGTCCGGGGCCGGTGCTGATCGACATCCCGAAGGACGTGCAATTCGCCACCGGCGAATATGTCGGCCCCAGGCAGATCGCCACCCCCAGCTATCAGCCGGTGAAAAAGGGCGATCTGGCGGCGATCACCCGGCTGGTCGAGCTGATGGAGAATGCCGAGCGCCCGATCTTCTATACCGGTGGCGGCGTCATCAACTCGGGCAACGCCGCGAGCCAACTCTTGCGCGAACTGGCCGATGCGACGGGTTTCCCGGTCACCTCGACGCTGATGGGGCTGGGCGCCTATCCCGCCTCGGGCAAGCGCTGGATCGGCATGCTGGGCATGCACGGGCTTTATGAGGCCAATATGGCCATGCATGATTGCGACCTGATGATCGCGGTCGGCGCCCGGTTTGACGACCGCATCACCGGTCGCGTGGCCGATTTCAGTCCCGGCTCGATCAAGGCGCAGATCGACATCGACCCCAGCTCGATCAACAAGATCATCCATGTCGACCTGCCCATCGTCGGCGATGTCGGCCACGTGCTGGAAGACATGCTGAAGATCTGGAAGGCGCGCGGGCGCAAGACCAACAGCGCCGGGTTGCAGCAATGGTGGACGCAGATCGAGCAGTGGAAGGCCGTGAACTGCCTTGCCTATCGCAATTCGGACAGCGTCATCAAACCGCAATACGCGCTGCAGCGTCTGCAGGCGCTGACGGCGGCAAGAAAGCCCTATATCGCCACCGAGGTCGGCCAGCATCAGATGTGGGCGGCGCAGTTCCTGCATTTCGACGACCCGAATCACTGGATGACCTCGGGTGGGCTGGGGACGATGGGCTATGGCCTGCCGGCCTCGATCGGGGCGCAGGTCGCCCATCCCGACGCGCTGGTCATCAATGTCGCGGGCGAGGCAAGCTGGCTGATGAACATGCAGGAAATGGGCACGGCGGTGCAGTTCCGCGCCCCGGTCAAGCAGTTCATCCTGAACAACGAACGCCTTGGCATGGTCCGGCAGTGGCAGCAACTGCTGCATGGTGAGCGCTACAGCCAGAGCTGGTCGGACAGTCTGCCCGATTTCGTCAAGCTGGCCGAGGCCTTTGGCTGCCGTGGCCGCACCGTGTCCGACCCGGCGGAACTGGACGATGCGATCCGCGAAATGCTGGATTATGACGGCCCGTTCATCCTCGACGTGCTGATCGAGAAGCATGAGAACTGCTTCCCGATGATCCCCTCGGGCAAGCCGCATAACGAGATGCTTCTGGGCGAAGCCTCGACCGAAGGCGCCATCACCGGCGCCGGCGGCGCCTTGGTCTGATCAGGGCCAGTCTGAGAATTTAGGAAAGCGAAACGAACATGGCGGCACTGAACATCCACAAGGGCGCAACGAGCCATTCGGCCTATGATCTGCGCGACCCCAATGCCCAGACCATCGAAAGCCATACCCTGGCCGTTCTGGTCGACAACGAGGCCGGGGTGCTCGCGCGCGTCATCGGCCTGTTTTCCGGCCGGGGCTACAATATCGACAGCCTGACCGTGGCCGAGGTGGACCATCTGGGCCACCGCTCGCGCATCACCATCGTGACGCGCGGCACGCCTTCGGTCATCGAGCAGATCAAGGCGCAGCTTGGCCGCATCGTGCCCGTGCACGAGGTCCATGACCTGACCGTCGAGGGTCCCAGCGTCGAGCGCGAGCTGGGCCTGTTCAAGGTCTCGGGCAAGGGCGAAAAACGCGTCGAGGCGCTGCGGATCGCGGAAATCTTCCGTGCCAGCGTGGTCGATTCGACATTGGAAAGCTTTGTCTTCGAGATCACCGGCACCCCCGAGAAACTGGATGCCTTCGCTGATCTGATGCGGCCTCTGGGCCTGTCGGATCAAGCCCGCACCGGGGTCGCCGCGCTGGCGCGCGGCGCCTGAGGGCCAGCCGGATAAACTACCGGGCAGCCGCCAGTTTGAAGGGCTGCTCGGCCTGACCGAGATCGCTGTTTGACACCACCCGCAGCGCCGGCTGATTCGCCGCGGATTTTTCGCCCATGCCACGCAGAAGGTCCGGCAGTTCGGAACGCTTGTTGCCCGAAACCAGCGACACCGCACGCGCATGGCGCAGGTCGTTCACGGTCTCGTATTCCAGTTCCACGAGATCGCCCGCTTCCGGCCATTCACAGGGAAAATCCAGGTTTTCCTGCCCCTGCAGATAGGCCAGTGCCCCATGATCTTCGCACCAGATCACGGCCTTTTCCTTTGCCGGATTGCTCCAGAGAATGACCCCGATCATGTAACGCTCTCCAACCCAAATTTCGATTAAAACAGTGACTCAATAAAACCAGCTCGGAAACTATCGGCAGAGTCTCGCCTATAAAAGAGAATTCTTCGCCGTCCGCCTCGCATGACGTCAGGTTAGTCCCATAAACGACACTTGCATAGGTGGATTTCTGTCGCGCCTCGCCACATAGTTGTATATTTTCCTGTGATTTCAATACCCGAGGCGAGCGCAACCTTGCGTTGTATCTGGGCAACAGGTTGGGCAGTTTAACGCGCCCGTCCCGAGCGATAATCGGCGACCGCCCGCGCAACCTGCGCCATGCGCGCCGAGTTCGGGGGGTGGGTGCCCAGAATTTTATCACCCGGATCAGGGATTCTGGCAAAAAACTGCGCACCGTGCTCGGGATTATAGCCGGCATTCAGCGTGATGATGGCGCCCAGATAGTCGGCCTCAAGCTCCCAGTCCTTGGAATAGAAGCGGGCGCCGAACTGCGCACCGAAATCCTGCGCGGTCTGAATCGATTCGGTGCTGCCGCCATAGGCGCTGGCCAGCCCGCCCAGAATCACCGCCCCCATCGTCGCGGCGTTGGATTTGCGGTTGATATGGCCCAGAATGTGATGGCTGGCCTCATGCCCGACGACGAAAGCCAGCTCATCGGCATTCCGCGCCTCGCCGATCAGCGACAGCGTGAAGCCGATGATCGGCCGCCCGGTCGAATCGATGGTCTGATAGGCATTGGGCTCGAGCCCGGCGCGATCATCGACGACGAACTGGAAATCGCAGTTGATCGGCTGGGTGCGGCGCTGCTGGCATTCGCGCTCGACCGCGGGTTCCATGCGGCTGATCACCTGGATAAAGGCGCGCGCCGATGCCCGCGCCCCCGAGGGTGTCGCCGTCGCAGGCTGGGCAGCCGGCACCTGCGGCACCGCCGTCCCGACCGGCTGCTCGACCGGAACCACCACGCAACCTGCCAGCCCCAGCCCCAGCACCGTCCATGCCAATGCCGCCCGCCCTGCCCTGATCATGCTCTACCCCAGTCCCAACCCGCGGCTTCACCGCATCTTTTGCCGCAGTCTAGCGGTCCTGAGGTCCGACCGCCAAGCCCCGCTCTTGCCCCTTTTCGCGTATCACGCAATTGTTGAGGAAAGCTGAACAGGGAGGGAGCCCGATGTTCACCATCGAGCATGATTTCGACGCCACGGTCATCACCCTGATCGACGAGTTGCCAGACAATGAGATCGGCACCCGCCCCCTGAACGAGGATGTGGTGATCCAGACCTTTGACGACCGCGTGGTGGTCGAGCAGTTCGACCCCGATACCGGTGAGCTGGCGCAGATCGTCCTGACCATCGAACAGCT
>JAGPGI010000113.1:3913-7704 GCA_018056045.1 Paracoccus sp. (in: a-proteobacteria) | reverse complement strand
GCTCGGCGCCCTCGAGCGCCTGCGCGATCGCCGCGACCGAAGACCCGGCCACAGCCGAAAGCGACGCGGCAAAGGGCGGCAGGTCGCCGACCTCGACATGCGCGGAAAGCATGTCCTCGGGCAGGGCCAGCACCACCGGGCCGGGACGGCCCGACATGGCCAGATGCATGGCGCGGGCGACATATTCGGGGATGCGCGCGGTCTGGTCGATCTCGGCCACCCATTTCGCGATGGGGCCGAACATGGCGCGATAGTCCACCTCCTGAAACGCCTCGCGGTCGCGGTCGGCGCGGGCGATCTGACCCACGAACAGGATCATCGGCGTCGAATCCTGCCGCGCCACATGGACGCCGGCGCTGGCATTGGTCGCGCCCGGCCCCCGGGTGACGAAGGCCACGCCCGGACGCCCGGTCAGCTTGCCCTGCGCCTCGGCCATCATCGCGGCCGCGCCCTCGTGCCGGCAGACGACATTCTGGATGCCGGATGCGTAAAGCCCGTCCAGCGCCGCCAGAAAGCTTTCTCCGGGGACGGAGAATACCCGCCCGACCCCGTTTGCCTTCAGCGCATCGACCAGAATCTGCCCACCGTGACGCATGCCTTCCCCCCTTGCTTCCGCCGCATTCAGGGGTAGCCTGTCCGAAGCGGCCAAGGCAACGCTTGTCGCAAGGGGGATCATGGAGACGCCATCCGTTCTGTTCGTCTGCCTGGGCAATATCTGCCGCTCGCCATTGGCCGAGGGGGCGATGCGCGCCGCTGCACGGGATGCCGGGCTGGCGGTGCGGATCGATTCCGCCGGGACCGGCGCCTGGCATTCGGGCGAGGCCCCCGACACGCGCGCCCAAGAGGTCGCGGCCCGGGACGGGGTCGATATCTCGGCGCTGCGGGCGCGGCAGGTCACGGCGCAGGATTTCCGCGACTTTGACCATATTGTCGCCATGGACCTGTCGAACCTCGCCAATCTGCGCAAGCTGGCGCCGGCGGACGGGCGGGCGCGGCTTTCGCTGATGCTCGACCATGTGCCGGGGCACGAGGGGCGGCCGGTGGCCGATCCCTATTACGGCGACGAGCAGGGGTTTGACGCGACATGGCGGGACGTGCGGGCCGGGGCGCGGGGCCTTTTGGCCGCGATGGCGCAGGCGCTCTAGCGCCCGGTCCTTTCACTGGCCGGATTGCTGCGATTGCTTGCTGCGCAGCGCCCGGATGGTCTCGATGAGCAGCGCGGTCAGGATGCCGATATTCAGCATCCCGTTCACCGCCACCAACCCGCCCAGAATGCGGATTTCCTTGGGCAGCAACACATCGCCGTAACCCAGCGTGGTAAAGCTGACCAGTGTGAAATAGATCGATTCCTCAAGCGTGGGAAAGGCATGCAGGTGATAGAAGGTCGTCGCCCAAAGCCAGACCCCGGCCGTGATCGTGGCCAGCGACCACAGCGACATGCACATCACCGCCAGCATCAGCTTGGTGCGGCGCGGCTCGCGCAGAAACCATGCCTCGTGTTTCTGGATGATCGTCTCGAGCAGCCAGGCGGTGCCCCCCGCCAGCAGGATGGTTCCCGTCATCAGGGACGACCCCAGCGCGATCTGATATAGCATCGACCCGGCCTCCATCCGCCCCTGCCGCGACTGCAACCCTAGCCGCCGCCACGCAGGGGAACAATCGGCGATGACCCCGCCAAGCCTGCGCGCGGCCATCTTTGCAAGCGGCCATCTTTACACGCCGGGAACCTGCACTTATCTCAGGCCCATCATGGCCACGAAATCCGACCCCAATTACAAAGTCATCGCCGAAAACCGCCGGGCGCGGTTCGACTATTTCATCGAGAGCGATCTTGAGGTGGGCATCGTGCTGACCGGCTCCGAGGTCAAGGCGCTGCGGACCGGCCAGTCGAATATCGCCGAAAGCTACGCCTCGATCGAGGACGGCGAGTTGTGGCTGATCAACGGCTATATCGCCGCCTACAAGCAGGCCGGCGTCTTTGGCCATGACGAACGGCGCAAGCGCAAGCTGCTGGTGTCGAAAAAGGAACTGGCGCGGATGTGGCAGGCCATCGGCCGGCAGGGCATGACGCTGGTGCCTCTGGTCATGTATTTCAACCATCGCGGCATGGTGAAGCTGAAGCTGGGGCTGGCCAAGGGCAAGAAGGCCGCCGACAAGCGCGAGACTTCGGCCAAGCGCGACTGGAACCGCCAGAAACAGCGGCTGCTGAAGCAGGGCGGCTGACCCTTCGGCCATTGCAGGCGCTTGCCGGTCCGGTTACATCGGGCAAGGATTTGACGCGCCGCTGTGTGGGGGAAGGGGTATGTCGCGGATGAGTGATTCCGACGATCCAAGGGTTCTGGTCTCGACCGGCTGGCTGGCCGAGCACCTGCGCGACCCCGATCTGCGCATCATCGACGCAACGTGGTTTCTGGAACCCGGCCGCGATGCCCATGCCGAATATCAGGCCCGGCACATTCCCGGCGCGCGCTTCTTTGATCTGGACGCGATTTCCGACGCGCGCAGCGCCTTGCCGCATATGGCCCCCCCGCCCGAGGTCTTTGTCAGCCGTGTCCGCGCCATGGGCATCGGCGACGGCCATCAGGTGGTGATCTATGACAATTCGCCCGTGCACTCGGCTGCCCGCGTCTGGTGGACCTTCCGCCTGATGGGCCAGCAGAATGTCGCCATGCTGGATGGCGGCCTGCCGAAATGGCTGGCCGAGGGCCGCCCCGTGGATGCCCTGCCCCCCGTCATCCGCGACCGCCACCTGAACGTGCAGCGCCGGGCGGATCTGGTGCGCGACGTGACCCAGGTCGCCGCCGCCAGCAAGCTGGGCGATCACGAAATCATCGACGCCCGCCCCCTTGCCCGCTTTCGGGGCGAGGCCGCCGAGCCGCGTCCCGGCCTGCGCGCGGGCCATATCCCCGGCTCGAAAAGCCTGCCCTTTGGCCAGCTTTACGCCGCCGACGGCACACTGAAGCCCGTCGCCGATCTGCGCGCCGCCTTCGAGGGCGCAGGCGTCGACCTGTCGCGCCCCGTCATCACCACCTGCGGCTCGGGGGTGACGGCGGCCTCGCTGTTTCTGGCGCTTGAGCGCATCGGGCACAAAGATCATTCGCTTTATGATGGAAGCTGGGCCGAATGGGGCAGCTTCCCCGACCTTAAAATCGCAACCGGAGACGCGTGATGCTGGGCAATCTGAAACCGCAGGCCCCCGATAAAATCCTGGCCCTGATGGGCGAATTCAAGGCCGATCCCCGTCAGGGCAAGATCGACCTTGGCGTGGGCGTCTACAAGGACGCCGATGGTCACACGCCGATCATGCGCGCGGTCAAAAAGGCCGAACAGCACATGCTGGAAACCGAGACCACCAAGACCTATTCGGCCCTGGCGGGCGAGCCGGACTTCCAGAAAGCCATGGGCGAGCTGGTCCTGGGCGCGGGCTACAACCCGGCGCTGACCGCCGCGCTGGCGACCGTCGGCGGCACCGGCGCCATCCGTCAGGCGCTGGAGCTGGCGCGCATGGCCAGCCCCGACCTGCGGGTTTTCGTCAGCAACCCGACATGGCCCAACCACGTCTCGATCATGAATTTCATGGGCCTGCCGGTCCAGACCTATCGCTATTTCGACGAAGCCACGCGCGGCGTCGATTTCGCGGGCATGATGGCCGATCTGGCCGCCGCCAAGAAAGGCGACGTGGTGCTGCTGCATGGCTGCTGCCACAACCCGACCGGCGCCAACCTGACCATCGAACAATGGGCCGAGGTCGCCGACCTGCTTGAAAAGACCGGCGCGACGCCGCTGATCGA
>JAGPGI010000113.1:0-3813 GCA_018056045.1 Paracoccus sp. (in: a-proteobacteria) | reverse complement strand
TCGCGCCGGGCCTTTTTCGTCAGGTTTCCTTGCCCAGCTTTTGCTTGATATAGCCGCGCAGTTCCTCGATCTCGGCATGGGTCTCGCGCAGCTCGTCGCGGGCGGCGCGCAGTTCCGCCGCTGTGCGCGACAGGCGCTCGACCAGTTCCGCCTCGCGTTCCTCAAGCTGATCGACGGCGCTGTCGCGGGCTTCCTCGGCCTCGTGCAATTGCTGGGCCATGCTTTCCAGCTCGCCCATTTCGGCGCGGGTGACGCGGGACAGGCGATGGATCAGCCAGCTTGCGAACCAGCCCAGCATGAAGGCGGCGAACAGGATGATCGCGGTAGCGATGATGAATTCGGTGCGGTTCATGCTCGGTTTCTGATCAAAGGGTTACGGGTCAACGGTCGGATCAGCGCTGGGGACGCGGCAGCGGGCGGATGGCGCGTTCGACCAGCGCGCTGGCGATGTCGCCGGGATCGGTGGGGCCAAGGCCCGAGATCATGGCGGCGGGCAGATCGCGCGCCAGCCCGACCGCCGCCAGCATCGGCAGAACGGCGGCCTGCGCCAGCGCCGCGCCGGGGCGCATCAGTGCCAGCGCCGGCGCCGTGGTGGCAAGCTCCGGCGAAGCGACAAATGCCGGCGGCCCGGCGGGTTCAGCGGGTGCCTCGGCGGGTTGCGGCTCGGCGGCTGGCGGGGTCTCATCGGGCATGCCCTCGCCATGGGGGGCGGGCGCGTCCAGCAGCGCCGCCAGCGGATCGGTCGCGGCATGCACTGCCGCCTGAACCCGACCCGAGACGTCAGGGGCCGCCGCGGCGGGCTCAGCGGCATCCGGGGCCGCGGGCGCCAATGTCGCGGCGGCGGCTTCGGTCGCGGCGGTGACGCTGGCCGTCTGCAGCCGGTCCGCGATCTCTTCGGCGCTGTCGGTGACGCCCTGCACCAGTTCGGCGGGCTTGGGTATATCGGTCACCACCGGATCGTCGGCGGTCAGGGTGAATTCGATGCGCCGGTTCGCCTCGCGCCCGGCATCGGTGTCATTCCCGGCGATGGGCTGGCTTTCGCCGTAGCCGCGCGCGGTGGTGAAGCGGGTGTCGATGCCGCTTTCGGTCATCGCCTCAAGGATGGCCTGCGCGCGGCGGCGCGACAGTTCGGCGTTGAACGCCTCAGAGCCCTGCGCATCGGTATGGCCGCCGACCTCGATGCGGAAATCGGCGCAATCCTTCATCGTCGCCGCCAGCCGCGCCAGCGTCGGCGCCGGATCGCCGGCGATCACCGACTTGTTCGGCTCGAACCCAATCTCGGATTCCTTCATCGCCGCATTCAGGCTGTCCACGCATTCGACGCCCGAGGGCAGCCCCAGAAGCGGGTCCATGCGCCGGTCATAGCGGATCGCCAATTCGTAATGCGCCCCCGCCCCCAGACGCTGCGACAGCCGCGCCGCCGCGTGGTCCGAGGCCCGCTGATCGCCCGAAACCCCGGTGATCTTGATCAGATCGGGGGTGACCGTGACCATGCCCCGGCTTTGCCCCTGCAAGGCCTCGAGCGCGGCGATGACGCGCAGGGTCCAGCCCTCGGGGACGGTCTCATCGGTGCGCAGCGCGCTGTCGACATGATTGAACCGCGACCGCGCAAGGCTTTCGACCGCGTCCCGCATCCGCTCATCGGCGATGCGTCCGCGCAGGGACACGCCCCCCGCATCGACCAGCGCCGAGAACTCGGCCGGGCCGGTTTCCGCATCGCCCGCCTTTTCATGCTCGGCGGTCAGCGAAAAGGGTTGCGGCAAGCTGGCCTCGAGCCGGCCGACCGCCTCGTCAAAGGCGGAGCTTTTCACATCGGCGGGCGCGAACAGCGCCACATCCGTGCCCGAGATCGTCACCGACCCCGCACCAAACGCGCCGATGGTCGCGATCGCCGGGACGGCGGCATCCGCCCAGTGGGTCGAGGGCGCCCCGAGGCCCAGCGTGCATTGCGCGCCCTCTGGCGCGCCCGCCCGTTGCGCGGCGGCAAGGATGCGGGCGCGGGCGGCATCGGTATCGGCGGCGCAGGCATCGAAACGCGCCCCCGCCGCATCCTTGACAAAGCGCAGGGTAAAGGGCGCGATGACCGGGCGCGGCGCGGTAATATCCAGCGTCAGGGCCACATCGGCGGGCTTGGCGCGGTTCAGCGCATGTTCCAGATCGACCTTTTGCTGCGGGCTGTCGGTGATCGCGCGGACCGAGACCTCGCCCGCGGAGACCGAGATCTTGGCCCGTTTGGCCAGTTCGGCGGCCTTCAGGCCAAAGCCGAAGGCGGCCTCCCAGCCGTCGGGTATGGGGTAATCGGCGGTTTCCAGCAGGTCGGCGACATTGCCGCCGCCGGCCTGACGGCCCAGTCGCGCGGCCATCGCCTTGCGATCCAGATCGGCCGGGACAAGGCCGATGATCGAGATGCCGTCATCATTGCGCAGCAGTTCGACCTCGAAATCGGGCTGGGCAAGATTGGCGTGCGCCGCGACCTGCATGTCGTCCACGATGCGCCCGGCATCCACGACCGTCTCGGCGCGGGCACGGGCGCGGAAGCGCTGCACCTCGTCGGGGGCGGTGCCGCCCATGATCACCTGCAACCCGTCGATGCGCAGGTCGATCCAGTCATATTCGGCCAGCGCGGCGTCGAGATCGCGGGCCGAGTTCGTCTCGATGAAATCGGCGGCGGCGCGGGCGCCCAGAAAGGACAGGCCGGCCGCCGCGACAAGGGCGATCAGACTGGCGGCAATCGCAGGTCCCCGGCGCGCGGGGCGCCTGACGGGGCGCGGGGAATTGGCCATCAGGGGTGCCTTGGGGCTGTTTCCGACCCGATGCATTTAATGCTCATGGCCGGATTTCGCAATCAAACGATCCCGGCAAGGGCAAGAAACAGCGCAACGATCAGCCCGGCATCGCGGTTGGCACGAAACAGTTTCAGAGAGTTAGCCCCGTCATCAAGATCGAAGTGACGCAGCTGCCAGACCAGATGCGCACCAAAGCCCGCAACCCCCGCCAGCGCCAGAAGCAACGCCAGCCCCTCGGCCCCCGTCGCCAGCACCGCCAGCGCCAGAAACACCACCGACGCCGCGCCAAAGCCCGCCAGCCAGCGCGGCGCATCGCGGTCAAACAGCCGCGCGGTGGATTTCACGCCGATCAGGGCGTCGTCCTCGGCATCCTGATGGGCATAGATGGTGTCATAGAAAACCGTCCAGGCGATGCCCGCCAGATAGGCCAGCAGCGGCGCCGGCGCGAGATTGCCCATATGCGCGGCCCAGGCCAGCAGGACGCCCCAGTTGAACGCCAGCCCCAGAAACACCTGCGGCCACCATGTGAAGCGCTTGGCAAAGGGATAGACCGCGACCAGCGCCAGCGAGGCAATGCCCAGCAAAATCGCCGCGCCCCCCAGCGTCAGCAGGATGGCAAATCCGGCCAGCGCCTGCGCCACCAGCCAGACCAGCGCCCCCGGCACCGTCACCTGCCCCGAGGGAATCGGCCGCGAGCGCGTCCGCGCCACCTTGTCGTCGATATCGCGGTCGGTGATGTCGTTCCATGTGCAGCCCGCGCCGCGCATCAGGACCGCCCCCACGCCGCAGGCGACCGCGATCCACAGGTCCTGCCATGCCGGGCGGTTGGCCATCATCGCCAGCCCGATCCCCCACCAGCAGGGCAGCAGCAACAGCCATGTCCCGATCGGGCGGTCGGCGCGCGACAGACGCAGCCAAGGCCGCCAGCCCATGGGCGCATGGCGGTCGACCCAATTGTCGGGCGGAGCATCGGCGACGGTGCTTGGCCCCTCTGGCATCTGGCTGTCGGTCTGCATTAGGCTGCGCC
>JAGPGI010000112.1 GCA_018056045.1 Paracoccus sp. (in: a-proteobacteria) | reverse complement strand
AAGTCCTCGTCAATGATGACAATGGGAAATCGGAATTTCATCGGCTTTCCTTTTGATCGCCACCCGGTTCGTCCCGTTGTTTCCAGTGCAGGCCGGGCCGTCAAGTGCAGGTCGGTTAAAGGCTGCGCGAGCAGGCGGCCCAAGGTTACGACCGATCCTGCCACAGGAACATGACGATTATGCCCTGAGGGCTGGCGCGGCAAGGCGGCAAAGCGGATGATGCGCGGGAATGGCGGGCGCGGTCATGCCCGATCACGCTTTGGTGGGTGCGCCGATGCCGGCTTGCCCGTCGCGCCGCGAGAGGACAAGACCCTGCCCGAATGCAGGCCGGATGAATGACGCGGGAATGGATGACATGAACGACAGCCAAGGCACGATCGGACCGATCCTGTTTCTGGATCACGCCGACAGCGACCACGTCCATCTTGCGGCGCTGTTCATTTCCCCCAAAGGCGTCCAGCCGCCGCCCATCCGCGTCGGGGATGCCGAGGCGCCGGCCGGGATGCTGGCCGAATATCGCGCCATGACCGTCCACCGCGCCCGTTTCACCTTGCCGCAGGGGCGGGCGGAGTATCACTGGAACGGTCGCGACTACCCCGTCTGCGCCGATCTGCGCGGCGATGCGCGGCTGGGCTATGTCTCGTGCAATGGCGAAGAGACCGGCGACATGGACCGCGAGGGGTCCGAGCGCAACGTGATGTGGGCGCGGCTGCGCGCCGAACATGGCGAGAGCCCCTTTGCGCTGCTGTTGCATGGCGGCGATCAGGTCTATGCCGACGAGGTGACGCATGGCCATCCGCTGACCGAGCATTGGCCCGACGATATCGAGGAAAACCCCTCGGGGCTGGACGGTTTGCGCGAGCACCTGCGCGAGCAGTTTCTGGCGCGTTATGCCGCGCTTTACGCCGCCCCGGATTTCGCATGGCTGGCGGCGCGCGTGCCTTCGCTGATGCAATGGGACGATCATGACATCTGCGACGGCTGGGGTTCGCTGCGCGACGAGGTGACGGGTTCGGTCGTGGGGCGGCTGCTGTTTGCCACCGCGCGCGAGGCGTTTTTGATCTTTCAGGCGGCCACGGTCGATGGCGCGCTGCCGCCGCGCTTTGGCGATCCGCAGGGCCACCAGCTTGGCTGGGTCATCCGGGCGCCCGGATTGTGCATCCTTGCCCCCGACCTGCGATCCGAGCGCAACCGCCATCGCATCATGGGTCCGGGCGGCTGGGCCTTCATGCGCGCGCAGGTGCCGCTGGAGCCGCATGAGCGTTGCATCCTGATGTCCAGCGTCCCCTTGCTGGGGCCGCGGCTGTCGCTGCTGGAAACGCTGATGATGATCGTGCCCAGGATGCAGAAATACGAGGACGACCTGCGCGACCAGTGGCAAAGCCATGCCCATCGGGACGAATGGCGCGAGATTCTGGAGCTGATGGTCGAAATGGGCCATGCCGGGTCGAATGTCGTCGTGGTCTCGGGCGAGATCCATCTGGCGACGCGGGCGACCATGCCGCTGGATGACGGGCGGATGCTGCATCAACTGGTCGCATCTGGCATTGCCCATCGCGCGCCGCCCAGGGCCTGGGCAAGGTTTCTGGGGCTTCTGGCCTCGCTGGGCGAGGCGCCGCTTGCCGGCAGGCCGATCCGGATCGGGCGCATTCCCGGCCAGTCGGGGCGCTATGTGGCGCAGCGAAACTATCTGACCCTGACGCGGCGGAGCCGCGAATGGCTGGCCTCGTGGCAGCTTGAGGACAGCGGCCGCTCGCCCGACCTGCCTTTGTGACCCTCAGCCAGCCCGGCGCGGTCAGGTGTCGCCGCCCGCCGGCGCGTCCTCCGTCAAAAGCCCGATCAGCGCCTGCTGGGCGCGGGTGCGGTATCGCTGCGGATTGCTCAGCAGGGCAAAGGGCCGCTCGGCGCCGGGCAGCGGCAGCGTGCGGATCCAGCCGGCCGCCGCCGGCCGCGCCACCGCGCGCTGCGACAGCGCCGCAAGGCACCGGCTGGCGGCGACGGCGTTCAGCACCGCCTCGTTCGAGGGCAGTTCCAGCAGCAGAGGCAGCGCCGCGACGCTGAGCCCCTGCCCGGACAGCCAGCCCTCGAATTCCGAGCGGGTGCCCGAGCCGGGCTCGCGCAGGATCCAGCTTTGCACGCCAAGCTCGGTCACCGGCACCGCCGCAAGCTCTGCCCAGGGGTGATCGGTCGCCATGACCAGCACCAGCCGGTCGCGCGCCACCACCTGCCGATGCAGGTCGCCATGCGCGACGGCGCCCTCGACCAGCCCCAGATCGGCGGCGCCCTCCTGCACCGCATCCGCGACATGGCTGGTGTTGCTGACGGTCAGGCGCAGCTCGATCCCCGGATGCATCTCGCGCAGCGCCACCAGCCGCGGCGGCAGCCAATAGCTGGCGACGGTCTGGCTGGCATGGATCCGCAGCCGCCCGCGCGGTTCGCGCGCCATGTCCTCCAGCACCATCTCGGCGGTTTCGGCGCGGTCGAGCACGGCGCGCGCCTCGGCCATGAAGGCCTCGCCGGTCTCGGTCAGCACGATCCGCCGCCCGACCCGGTCAAAGAAACGCACGCCATGCCGCGCCTCGAGCGCCGAGACCGCCGCGCTGACCGCCGATTGGGTCAGGCCCAGAACCTCGGCGGCCCGGGTGACATGCTGCCGCTCGGCCACGGCAAGAAAGATGCGAAGCTGTTCCAGGGTCATGGCTTCTTCATAGATAAAATCGAATGGTTTGGCAAAATTAATGCGATGGAATGAATACGGATTCAGGACCATGTTCTGCCGGATTGATAAAGGAGCATGACCATGTCCTCGGTCGGGGAGAGCCAGAAAATTCCGTTCGCGATCGGGTCCTGGAATGGCGCCATTCTGCCGGGCCTTGGCCTGACCTTCGGGATCGCGCTCGTGGCGACGGCGGCGCAGCGGCTTTCGGGTATTCCCGCGCTGAGCCCGCTGGTTGTCGCCATGGTGCTTGGCATCGCGCTGCGCAACCTTGCCGGGACACCTGCGGCGGCACAGCCGGGGATCGGCTTCACGCTGCGCCGCGTGCTGCGCTTTGCCATCGTCCTGCTGGGCTTTCAGCTGACGCTTGAGCAGTTGCGCGCGGTGGGCGTGCCGGGGCTGGCGGTGATTTCGGTGACCCTGGCCGCGACCTTTGTCTTTACCAAATGGGCCGGGCGGCTGCTGGGGGTCGAGACGCGGCTGGCCGAGCTGATCGCGGCCGGCACCTCGGTCTGCGGCGCCTCGGCGGTGATTGCGACGAACACGGTCACGCGCGGCTCGGACGAGGATGTGGCCTATGCCATCGCCTGCGTGACGGTCTTTGGCTCGCTGTCGATGATCGCGATGCCGGTGCTGGGCGAGATGCTGGCGATGGCGCCGGCGCATTACGGCATCTGGGTCGGCGCGACCATTCACGAGGTGGCGCAGGTGGTCGGCGCGGGCTTTCAGCATGGCGCCGAGGCCGGGCAGGCGGCCACCGTCGCCAAGCTGAGCCGGGTGATGCTGCTGGCGCCGCTGATTCTGGTGCTGGGCGCGATGGCCCGCCGGGGCGGCAAGGACGCGCATGGGGCGGCGCCGACGCCATGGTTCGTGCTGGGCTTTATCGGCGTGGTGCTGATCAACAGCGTCTTTCCGCTGCCCGAGGCGCTGCATGGCGAGGTCGTCGGCCTGACGAGCTTTCTGCTGACCATGGCGCTGGCGGCGATGGGGCTGGAAACCAATATCCGCAAGCTGCGCGCCAAGGGCATCCGGCCGCTGGCCCTTGGGGCGCTGGCATGGCTGTTCATCTCGGCGCTTGGGCTTGGGCTTGTCGGGCTGATCTGACCGGCGCGCGCGCGGCGCTGATCGCGGATCGGGGCGATCACGGCCGTCGATGGCATTGCTTGCGAAGCGGCACGGAAAGGATGCCTGATCCTGTCGCCGCCCCCGCCGCCACCCGCCGGCTGATCCGGCCGGCTGATCCGGCTGGCCCCTCGCTCAAGCCTTGACTATGGATATGCGTGCAAAAGGGCATGCGGTCATGTCGGTGAAAGAGTGGAGGTTGTCCTGGATATCGGTTCGGTCAAGGAGTTCGGGGCCAGCATCCGGCAGATCTGGATGGACGGCGTGGACGGGGTCGATGTGCCGCGCATGGCGCTCGCGCTGGCGATCCTTGTTGTCGCGCTGATGCTGCGCCGGCCGGTGGCGTCGCTGGTCCTGCGGCTGCTGCGGCGCGGTCTGCACGGCAAGGATGCCGCAATCGCCGTGGTCGACGCGGTGCATTCGCCCGCGCAGGTGCTGGCGCCGCTGGTCGGGCTGCTGGTCGTCAATGAACTCGTGCTGGAAAAGGGCCGCCTGCAGGTCATCGGCCAGGATCTGGCGCGGACGCTGGTGGTGCTGGCGCTGTTCTGGTCGATCTATCTGGCCATCGCGCCCCTGCTGCGCCGGCTCGAGCGGCGCTCGGCCGTGATCAACGCCTCGATGATGGGCGTTGCTGTGGGCGGGCTCCATGTCGTCGTGCTGGCGCTGGGGGTGGCGGCGATCCTTGACGTCTGGGGCATCAAGGTCGGGCCGATCCTTGCGGGCTTCGGTCTGGTCGGCGCGGCCGTCGCGCTTGGCGCGCAGGATGTGTTCAAGAACCTGATCGGCGGCATCTTCATCATCATCGAGGACCGCTTTCAGAATGGCGACTGGATCGCGTCGGACGGTGTCTGCGAAGGCACGGTCGAGGCCATCGGCCTGCGCACCACGCGCATCCGCCAGTTCGACCTGTCGCCGATCTATGTGCCGAACTCGCAGCTTTCCGACACGGCGGTGGTGAATTATTCGCGCATGACCTATCGCCGGATCAGCTGGACCGTCGGCCTGACCTATGACACCGGCCTGCCGGCGCTGAAAAAGGTCCGCGACGGGCTCGAGGCCTATATCCGCGGCTCGGGGGATTTCGTCGACAGCGCCGATGCGCCGATCTTCGTGCGGGTCGATGAACTGGGCGACAGCGCGATCAACATGATGGTCTATTGCTTTACCAAGTCCACCGACTGGGGCGAGTGGCTGGCGACCAAGGAACGGCTGGCCGCCCAGATCGTCGAGATCGCCGCCAAGTCCGGGGCCGGCCTCGCCTTTCCCAGCCAGTCGCTTTACGTCGAGACGCTGCCGCGCGGGGCCGATCTGTTCGCGCCCAAGGAGCCGGCGGCGCAGGTCGCCGGATGATTGCCGCGCCGGCGTTCGGCCGAGGCTTGCGGGCCAGCGGCGGTCAAGGCATGCTGCCCGCATTCTCTGGGTAAGGGTCAAGAACATGAATTGGTTGGTCACGATTCACGTATTGACCACTCTGGCTGTGGCGGTGCTGATCCTGCTTCGCCGCCACCGCACGCCGGAATCGCGCGCGGCATGGCTGCTGATCGTCATTGCCCTGCCCTATCTGGGCGCGATCCTTTATATCCTGCTGGGCGAGACCGATATCGGCCGGAAGCGGCTGGCGCGGCTCAACCGGATCGAGGCGGCTCTGCCGCCCCTTTCCCCCGCGCCTGCCGCCGAAATTCCCGAAGGGCTGAACGATGTCTTTGCGCTGGGGCGTTCGATCAGCCATTTCCCGGCCGTGGGCGACAATCAGGGCGAGCTTCTGCCCGAGGGCATCCCGGCCGTCGATCGCATGATCGCCGATATCGACGCCGCCCGCGATCATGTCCATGTGCTGTTCTATATCTGGCTTGATGACGATGTCGGCACCCGCTTTGCCGAGGCGCTGATGCGCGCCGCCGCGCGCGGCGTCACCTGCCGGGTGATGGTGGACGGGATCGGCAGTCGCGCCCTGACGCGCAGCGCGCTCTGGGGCCGGATGCGCGATGCCGGCGTCAGGCTGGCGGTGGCGCTGAAGCCCGGAAATCCGCTGATGCCCTGGCTAAATGGCCGGGTCGATCTGCGAAACCACCGCAAGATCGTGGTGATCGACCATGTCGTGACCTTTTGCGGCAGCCAGAACTGCTGCGACCCGAAATTCCTGCCCAAGGCGCGCTTTGGCCCATGGGTCGATGCGGTGATGCGCTTTACCGGCCCGGTGGTCACCCAGAACCAGCGCGTCTTCTGCGTCGACTGGACCGAGGCCACCGACGAGGACATGAGCGCGATCATGACCCGGGCAGATGACAGCCGGCAACCCGGCTTTCCCGCGCAGGTCATTGCGACCGGCCCGACGGTGCGCGCCCTTGCCATGCCCGAGGCCTTCTCGCAGGTGATTGATGCCGCACGCCACGAGCTGGTCATCACCACGCCCTATTTCGTGCCGAACGGGGGGCTCTTGTCCTCGATCTGCCGCGCGGCGTGGCGGGGCGTCGATACCACGATCATCTTTCCCGCCCGCAATGACGATTTCGCCGTGGGCGGCGCCAGCCGCAGCCTCTACGAGGAAATGCTGATCGCCGGGGTCAAGGTGTATGAATTCCAGCCCGGCCTGCTGCATACCAAGTCGATCACCGTCGATCGGCGGATGACGCTGATTGGCTCGGCGAACATGGACCGGCGCAGCTTTGACCTGAATTACGAAAACAACATCCTGCTGGCCGATCCCGCGCTGACGCAGGCGATGCGGGACCGGCAGGACAGCTATCTGGCGCGCAGCCGCCCGGTGACGCTGGACGAGGTCCGGAAATGGTCGATCTCGCGCCGGCTTCGGAACAACGGGATGGCGATTGCCGGCCCGGTGCTGTGACGGGCCGGTTGTGACGCCACGTCACTTGGCGTGAGGGCGGACCGGACCGGTGCCGAGCGATCCGGTTCCCGGCGGGCAAATCGACGGATAATCGCCGGACAAGGCTGCCCAACTGATTGTTGTGCAAGCATTGACAACCCTGACCGTGGCTTCAACACTCGCTGAGCCATCACAGGAGAGGTGTGAATGTGATATCCGTCATCGACTGGATCAACGAAGCCGTAGGACGCGTGGTCTCTTTGTTTGCCGGGCTGTTTGCGGTGATCATCATCTATGACGTGTTCATGCGCTACGTCATGAACTCACCCACGCCCTGGGGCTTTGATCTGACCAAGATGATCTATGCCTTCTACTTCATCATGCTGGGGGGCTATGCGCTGCGCCATCAGGCCCATGTCAAGGTCGACCTGCTGACCGCGACCATGAGCCCCGGCATGCGCCGCTGGGTCGAGGTCGCCGGTTATGTCATCTTTTTCCTGCCCTTCAGCATCGTCTTCACGCTCTATAGCTGGCAATTCGGGCTGCGTTCGCTGGCGCAGGGCGAAAAGACCTATGGCGCGGTGCAACTGCCGGTCTATCCGATCAAGCTGGCCATGGGGGTCGCGGCCGTGCTGCTGTTGCTGCAAGGCATTTCCGAGCTGTTGAAGCTGGTGCTGGGTCGCACCGATCACCTGGCCCCGATGGAGCCCGGCGATGTTCACTGAATTCATTAACGACGCCATTGCGCAGATGAATCTGGCGGTGGGCTGGATGGCCGTGCCGGGGCTGGATGGCGGCAGCATCGCGCTGATCATGGCCGGCCTGCTGGTTCTGGGCCTGTTCATGGGCCACCCGCTGGCCTTCGTGCTGGGCGGCACCGCGGTGCTGGGCGCGCTGATTGCCGGCAAGCCGATGGTTCTGGGCATCACCATCAACCGCATCTATGGCGATGTGCTGGACAATTTCACCCTGATCGCGATTCCGCTGTTCGTGCTGATGGCGCGGTTCCTGTCCGACAGCGGCGTCACCGACAAGATGTTCGAGGCC
>JAGPGI010000111.1 GCA_018056045.1 Paracoccus sp. (in: a-proteobacteria) | reverse complement strand
GCCCGATCATGGATTGGGACCGGGTTGAGGGTATGGCCTCGGCCCCCGACAGTGCGGCGGCGCGGGTGTTTTCGGGGCTGCGCCAGATGCTGGCGCGCCGTGCCGCGACGCCGGAGTTCCATGCCAGAAACGCCACCGAGATCCTGCAGACCGGCAACCGCGTGCTGTTCGCCTTGGCCCGCCGCGCGCCGACGGGGGATGTGATCTGCGTCTTCAACTTCTCCGACACGTGGCAGACGCTGCCGGCAAGCTGGGTTGTCCAGCAAGGTGCCAGCCAGCTCCATGACATCCTGTCCGACAGCCCGGTCGGGGACGGCCATGGCGCGATCCCGCTGCCGCCCTATGCGCGGGTCTGGATCCGCTAGGGACGCCGGCCATCCGGGCGCCGCGTCACGCGCGGCGCCCCGCCGCCACCAGCCCGATCAGCGCCAGCGTGTTGCTGGCTTTGAGCGACGGGGATAGCCGCAGCCCGGGCTGGCCAAAGCAATCCTCGAGCCGATAGCGATATTCGCCCCATTCGGCCATGTCGCCAAGGATCAGCGGATGGGCGAGGATCTCATCGGGCGAGGTTAGGGGCTGGTCCGGCAAGGTAAGGTCCCACCTCTGCCTGGTGCGAGCAGTCGGCAACGAGAATATTGCGCCAAGGGGAGAGCCGCGTCTCGGGACCGATACGAGCCCCCACAAGACGGCCGGCATTCCTGCCGGCCGCCCTCTATCCTTACCCCGACCCTCAGGCCAGATCGAAGCGGTCGGCGTCCATGACCTTGACCCAGGCCGCCACGAAGTCGCGCACGAATTTCGCCTTGCTGTCGTCTTGCGCATAGACCTCGGCATAGGCGCGCAGGATCGAGTTCGAGCCAAAGACTAGATCGACGCTGGTGGCCGTCCATTTCACCGCGCCTGACTTGCGGTCGCGGATCTCATAGGCGCCCTTGCCGGTCGGGACCCAGGAATAGGCCATGTCGGTCAGGTTGACGAAGAAGTCGTTGGTCAGCGCACCTTCGCGGTCGGTGAAGACGCCGGCCTTCGAGCCGCCGTAATTGGCGCCGATCACCCGCATGCCGCCGACCAGCACGGTCATTTCCGGCGCGGTCAGGCCCATCAGCTGGGTGCGGTCCAGAAGCATTTCTTCGGGCGAGACGACATAGTCTTTTTTCACCCAGTTGCGATAGCCATCGGCCAAGGGCTCAAGCACGTCAAAGGATGCGGCGTCGGTCTGCGCGGCACTCGCGTCGCCACGGCCCGGCGTAAAGGGCACGGTCACGTCGAAACCGGCGGCTTTCGCGGCCTGCTCAGTGCCCAGATTGCCGGCCAGCACGATGGTATCGGCGACCGAGGCACCGGCTGCGGCGGCCAGCGGTTCCAGCACCGACAGCACCCGGGCCAGACGTTCGGGTTCATTGCCGACCCAGTCCTTTTGCGGGGCAAGGCGGATGCGCGCGCCATTGGCGCCGCCGCGCATGTCCGAGCCGCGATAGGTCCGGGCGCTGTCCCAGGCGGTGGTGACCATGTCCGAGAGCGACAGGCCCGAGGCGGCGATCCTTGCCTTGAGCGCGGCCACGTCATAGCCGGTCGGGCCGGCCGGAATCGGGTCTTGCCAGATCAGGTCCTCGGCCGGGACATCGGGGCCAAGATAGCGCGGCTTCGGCCCCATGTCGCGATGGGTCAGCTTGAACCACGCGCGGGCGAAGGCGTCGTTGAAGGCGGCGGGATCCTTGTGGAAGCGTTCCGAGATCGCGCGATAGATCGGGTCCACCTTCAGCGCCATGTCGGCATCGGTCATGATCGGGTTGTAGCGGATCGAGGGATCCTCGACATCGGCGGGCTTGTCCTCTTCGGCGATCGAGACCGGCTCGTATTGCCATGCGCCGGCGGGGCTTTTGCGCAATTCCCAGTCATGGTTCATCAGCATGTCGAAAAAGCCGTTGTCCCATTTCGTCGGGTTGGTGGTCCAGGCGCCCTCGATGCCGCTGACGACGGTGTTGCGGCCAATGCCGCGCTTGCCGGTCTTGTTCAGCCAGCCCAGGCCCTGATCCTCAAGCGCGCCGGCCTCGGGGGCGGGGCTGAGATCGGCGGCGCTGCCATTCCCATGCGCCTTGCCGATGGTGTGGCCGCCGGCGGTCAGGGCGACGGTTTCCTCATCGTTCATGGCCATGCGGGCGAAGGTCTCGCGCATCTGCGCGGCGGTCTTCAGCGGATCGGGCTTGCCGTTCACGCCTTCGGGGTTGACGTAGATCAGGCCCATCTGCACGGCGGCCAGCGGGTTTTCCATGGTCTCGGGCTTGTCGACATCGCCGTAACGGTCGCTGCCAGACGGCGCCAGCCATTCCTTTTCGGCGCCCCAATAGACGTCCTTTTCGGGATGCCAGATATCCTCGCGCCCGAAGCCGAAGCCAAAGGTTTTCAGACCTGCGACGTCATAGGCGATGGTGCCCGCAAGCTGGATCAGGTCGGCCCAGCTGATCTTGTTGCCGTATTTCTTTTTGATCGGCCACAGCAGGCGGCGGCCCTTGTCGGTATTGGCGTTGTCGGGCCAGGAATTCAGCGGCGCGAAACGCTGGTTGCCGCTGCCGCCGCCGCCACGGCCATCGGCCAGACGATAAGACCCCGCCGTGTGCCACGCCACGCGGGCGAACATGCCGACATAGCTGCCCCAATCGGCCGGCCACCAGTCCTGGCTGTCGGTCATCAGCGCGCGCAGATCGGCCTTGAGCGCCTCGACATCCAGCGATTTCAGTTCTTCGCGATAGTCGAAATCCTCGCCCAGCGGATTGGTCTTGCTGTCGTGCTGGCTCAGAATGTCCAGATTCAGCGCATTCGGCCACCAATCCACGTTGGACTGGCCCGCCTCTGTGACGCTGCCATGCATGACCGGGCATTTGCCGGCCTGCTTGATCTTTTGTTCATCCATGTCGCTCTCCGTTCCTGGCTATGTTGCGAGGCAGGTCCGGCCGCCGGCAGTGCCTTGGCGCGGCGGCAGCGGGACCAATTTGCTCCGGCAGCTTAACAGGGCAGGACAATAAGATAAATTTTCATTTTCTAATGTGTGTGATATGTTGAACTTATGAGTTCCCTGACCATGAAACATCTGCGCTATTTCGACAGCCTTGCCCGGCATGGCCATTTCGGCCGTGCGGCCGAGGCTTGCGCCATTTCGCAGCCGGCGCTGTCTTTGCAGATGAAGGAGCTTGAGGATATTCTGGGCGCCGCCCTGATCGAACGCGGCACCCGCCAGATCAGCCTGACGCCCCTGGGCGAATCATTCGCGGTCCGCGCGCGCGATATCCTGCAGGCCGTGGATGAGCTGGCGCAGCTGGGTCAGGCCGCGCGGGGCGTGCTGACCGGGCAGTTACGCATCGGCGTCATCCCGACCGTCGCGCCCTATCTTCTGCCCGGCATCGTGCAGGCGCTGGCGGCGCGCTATCCTGATCTGGACCTGCGCCCGCGCGAGGCGGTGACGCGGCGGCTGATCGACGATCTGGCCGAGGGGCGGCTGGACGCGGCCATCGTTGCGCTGCCGGTCTCGGAGCCCGGTCTGGCCGAGGTGCCGCTTTTCGCCGAGGAGTTCCTGCTGGTGCGGCCGCAAAAGGACGCCGGAAAACCCGTCCCCAGTTCGGACATGCTGCGCGAGATGCGGCTTTTGCTGCTGGAAGAGGGGCATTGCTTTCGCGATCAGGCGCTGTCCTTTTGCAAGATGTCGCCCGCGGTCAGCCGCGACATGATGGAGGGCAGCTCGCTCTCGACGCTGGTCCAGATGGTGGGGGCGGGGATCGGCGTCACGCTGATCCCGCAGATGGCGGTGGCGATCGAGGCCAGCTCGGCCCCGGTCACCGTCTCGCGGCTGGCTGCCCCGCGCCCCTCGCGTGTGATCGGCATGGTCTGGCGCAAGACCAACCCTCTGGCCGCGCAACTGGCCGAAGCCGCGGCGGCAGTGCGCGCCGCCGCCCTTGCCGCCGGGGCCGGCAGCGGTCACGATGGTTTCGAGTTGGAAACCGACCCGCCGCCACCAAGGAGAACGCCATGAGCCAAGCGCAGATCAGCCGCTTTCCCGTGCCCCGGCTTGCCGACCTGCCCGAGGATATCCGCACCCGCATCGAGGCTGTGCAGGAGAAATCCGGCTTCGTGCCGAATGTGTTTCTGGCGCTGGCCCATCGCCCGGACGAATTCCGGGCCTTTTTCGCCTATCACGACGCGCTGATGGACAAGCCCGGCAACCTGACCAAGGCCGAGCGCGAGATGATCGTCGTCGCCACCTCGAACCTGAACCAATGCGAATATTGCGTCGTCGCCCATGGCGCGATCCTGCGCATCCGGGCCAAGGATCCGCTGATCGCGGATCAGGTGGCGGTGAACTATCGCAAGGCCGATATTACGCCGCGCCAGCGCGCCATGCTGGATTTCGCCATGAAGGTCTCGGCCCGTGCCTATGAGGTCAATGAGACCGATTACGAGACCCTGCGCGGGCATGGCCTGACCGACGAGGACGGCTGGGACATTGCCGCGATCTCGGCGTTTTTCGGCATGTCGAACCGGCTGGCGAACAGCTTTTCGATGCGCGCCAATCCCGAATTCTATGCCATGGGGCGCGGCTAGGCGGTCGCGTCGCGGGGCGCGGCGGCGCGGGTCAGCCGGTCGATGATCGCTGTGCCGATGCCATGATCGGGGATCGGCGCCACGGCGATGCTGTCCGCGCCACTGGCATCCGCGCGATGCAGCAGGCCGAACAATTCGCGCGCCGCCTCGGCCAGATCGCCCGAGGGGCTGAGGTCAAGGACCAGCGCCGCGCGCTCTTGCCCCGTCAGGCGCTGGCCGGCAAAGGTGATCAATGCCTCGCCCGGCGCGACATCGCCCGCATTCATCCGCACCCGCGCGCGCGGCGCATAATGGGAGCTGAGCATGCCGGGCGAGATCAGCACGCCGCCATCCCCCGTGGACGCCGCCACATCATGCAGATCGAAGCCGGCGGCCAGAGCGATCTGGTCGGGGGTGATGACGCCCGCGCGCAGAATGTCGATGCCGTCGGGACGGACCCGGACCACGGTCGATTCGACGCCGATCTCGGTCGGGCCGCCATCCACGATCAGCGGCAGGCGGTCGCCCAGATCGGCCAGAACATGCTCGGCTCGCGTCGGGCTGATCCGGCCCGAACGGTTGGCGCTTGGCACCGCCAGCGGCAGGTCCAGCCGTGCGATCAGTTCATGGGCAAAGCCGCGCGGCGCCCGCACCGCCGCGGTCTCTCCGCCGGCGGTGGTGCTGCGGTCTATGCCCGGCCCCGGCAGAAGCGGCAGGACCAGCGTCAGCGGCCCCGGCCAGAAGGCCTGCGCGAGGGCCCGCGAGCGGGCGTCAAAGGTGACGTAACGCTCGGCCATGGCGATGCCGGAGACATGGGAAATCAGCGGGTTGTGGCTGGGGCGGCCTTTCGCGGCATAGATGCGCGCCACCGCCTCGGGCATGGTCGAGGCCCCGGCCAGCCCATAGACCGTCTCGGTCGGGATGGCGACCAGATCGCCCCGTGCCAGCAGCGCCGCCGCCTCGCTCAGCGCGGCGGGATCACCTGCGGGAAGGACCCGCGCGCCGCCGCTCATCGGGGCGTTCTCGGCTGGGTTGATCTGCGTTGCACGTCCATTCTGGCCCCCTTCGCCTGCGGCGACTGTTAAGGGGCAGGGGCCTGCGCGTCAACGTCGCCCTGCTGCCCGCCGCGGGGTGAAAAACCGGCCCGGGGCGCTGCCGGCAGAGTCCATCTGGCCGTGTATCCCGGTGCCGGACTATCCAAAAAGGCACGGTGACGAATCGGCGATACAGGAGGATGCTGGTATATGTGAACGCCCGGTGTTTCCAAGGCGTTACATTTATATGGTGGAAGGCATTTAGTTAGTATTCGAGGTTCAAGATGAACGCCTGGTGGAGCACCTCCGTTGCCATCAACCGTGCGCTTGGTGGCCAAAACTCCGAACCCCTTTGTTCGCGGGTCTATCGTCAGCCCCCGTCGGTCTGGCGCAGCGCATTCATGGTCGTGATGGATCGCGCCTTCAAGGAAGCGGCGCATTGCGAGAACATTCATAGCCGCTGGCGCAACATCAGCGGCGCATGAGCGGCGCGGCTGCCCGGAAAGGTCAGGACCGGTTGTTTCTGACGGTCGGGCGATGGGCTTCATGCCGTCGCCAAGCCTGAGCCGACATGCCTGAGCCGATCTGTTCCCGTGGGCCCCGGAAATGACATCCTTGCCGGGCGTGACGGCCCTGAACGGCTGCCGGATGTGCGGCTCGGAGGATAATCGGGCGAGGAGATTTCGCGGCCTTGCCGGGTCATTTCCGAAAGTTGAAATTTTCCCCTTGCGCTCATTTGCACCCCCTCTTATACGACGCCCCACGCAAGCGGCGTAACGCGCTGCTTGGACCTCCGGTGGGGCCATAGCTCAGTTGGTAGAGCGCTTGAATGGCATTCAAGAGGTCAGGGGTTCGACTCCCCTTGGCTCCACCAAATTCACCGTCAGGCGATGTAAGATACCCATAAACCTATGTTTGTCATCGCGCTATCACCCTGATAGCCGTCACGCATATGGGTGTTGTCACGGGTAGGATGAGGGATCGTGGCTGACCCCGGCAAGTTCCGGGTGGCCGAACCTGCCGCGTCTCATTCCGCGTGAACACCGTCCTGCGCCATGCGCGCGGCCAGCCAGCTCCGGAACGCCTCCAATGGCTTCAGCCCGGCCTTGCGGTCTGGCCAGGCCAGCCAATAGGCGCCGCGCCCCGGCACGCCCGGTTGCAGGATCGGTTGCAGCCGACCCTCGGCGATCTCGATCCGGGCGAGGTAGTCGGGCAAAAGCGCCACCCCCAGACCCGAAATCGCCACCTGGATCATCATCGAGAACTGGTCCACGACCATGCTGCTGACGCCATCGGGGCGGGTCGCCTCCTGCCCGGCGAACCAGTCCGCCCATGCGCCGGGGCGCGTGGCCAGTTGCAAAAGCACGCAGCCCGCCAGATCCCCGGTCTGCGCAATCGGATGGCCGGCCAGAAACTGCGGCGAGGCGCAGGCGGTCAGGCGTTCCTCGAACAGTTTCAGGTGTTTCGCCCCCGGCCAGTCGTCGCGGCCAAAGAAGATCACCGCGTCAAAGGGCTCGGTCTCAAAGCTGAACGTGGTAAAGCGGGTGGCCAGATTGATGGAAACTCCGGGGTTTTGCGACAGGAAATCCGGCAGGCGCGGCGCCAGCCAGCGGGTGGCAAAGGTGGGCAGGACCGCAAGATCCAGCGTGCCGCCATCGGGATTGGCGATCAGCGACATGCCGGCGCGCTGGATGATGTCAAGCGCGCCCGAGATGTCGCGGAAATAACGCTGGGCGGCCTCGGTGGGCGTCAGGCGTTTCTTGTGGCGCGTGAACAGGCTCTGGCCCAGCTGCGCCTCAAGGCTTTGCAGCAGGCGACTGATCGTGCTTTGCGTCAGCCCCAGATCCTGCGCCGCCCCGGTGACCGAACCCCGGCGCATCACCGCATCGAAGGCGAGAAGCAGGCTGAGATTCGGAAGAAAGCGCCTTTGTCGCAAGATCATTCATCCTATGCATCAACTGATGAGAATTATCCATTTTGCGAGGGGTTTTGAAAGCTGTAATGAATGATCCAGCCGCCCCTCGCAGGGCCATCTCATCGCAAGAGGCATGACGTGACGACGAAATCGCATAAGGGTGTCCCGTTTTCCTGGTCCGATCCGTTCCTGCTGGATGACCAGTTGACCGAGGAAGAGCGGATGATCCGCGAAACC
>JAGPGI010000110.1 GCA_018056045.1 Paracoccus sp. (in: a-proteobacteria) | reverse complement strand
TTCTGAAAAGCCCGATCGGGCAGATGTATCACCAGTTCTATGGCGAGAACATGCTGCGCGCCGATGTCTGCAACGCGGTCGAGGAACTGGGCCAGCTTCTGGACCATAACGGCGCCATCGGCGCGGCGGAACGCAATGCCGCGCGCATCTTCAATGCCGATCACTGCTTTTTCGTGACCAATGGCACCTCGACCTCGAACAAGATGGTCTGGCACCATACCGTCGCGCCGGGCGACGTGGTGGTCGTGGACCGCAACTGCCACAAGTCGATCCTGCATTCGATCATCATGACCGGGGCGATCCCGGTCTTTCTGCGCCCCACGCGCAACCATTGGGGCATCATCGGGCCTATCGCGCATTCCGAATTCGAACCGGAATCGATCCGCGACAAGATCCGCGCCAACCCGCTGTTGCAGGGCGTCGATGCCGATGCGGTCAAGCCGCGGGTGATGACGCTGACGCAATCGACCTATGACGGCGTTCTCTACAATACCGAAGAGATCAAGCGCATGCTCGACGGCTATGTCGACAACCTGCATTTCGACGAGGCCTGGCTGCCCCATGCCGCCTTCCATCCGTTTTATGGCACCTATCACGCCATGGGCCGCAAGCGCGGGCGGATGAAGCATTCGGTCACCTATGCCACCCAGTCGATCCACAAGCTGCTGGCCGGGATCAGTCAGGCCAGCCATGTTCTGGTGCAGGATTCCGAGGAAACCAAGCTGGACCGGCACCTGTTCAACGAAGCCTACCTCATGCACACCTCGACCAGCCCGCAATATTCGATCATTGCCAGCTGCGACGTGGCGGCGGCGATGATGGAGCCGCCGGGCGGCACCGCGCTGGTCGAGGAATCGATCCTCGAGGCGCTGGATTTCCGCCGCGCCATGCGCAAGGTCGATGAGGAATTCGGCGAAAACGACTGGTGGTTCCAGGTCTGGGGCCCGGACGAGCTGGAGGAAGAAGGCATCGGCCGCGCGAAAAGCTGGGTTCTGCGCCGCACCGACGAGGATGGCGTGCATCTGGCCGATGGCGAGGACAGCTGGCACGGCTTTGGCGACATGGCGCCGGGCTTCAACATGCTGGACCCGATCAAGGCCACGATCATCACCCCCGGACTGGATATCGACGGGCGCTTCGACACGACGGGCATTCCCGCCTCGATCGTGTCGAAATACCTGACCGAACATGGCGTGGTGGTGGAAAAGACCGGGCTTTACAGCTTTTTCATCCTGTTCACCATCGGCATCACCAAGGGCCGCTGGAACACGCTTGTCGCGGCGCTGCAGCAGTTCAAGGACGATTACGACCGCAATCAGCCGCTGTGGCGGGTGATGCCGGAATTCTGCGCCAAGCATCCGCGCTATGAGCGCATGGGCCTGCGCGATCTCAGCCAGCACGTCCATTCGCTTTACGCCAAATACGACGTGGCGCGGCTGTCGACGGATATCTACCTGACCGATCACCTGCCGGCGATGACGCCGACCGAGGCGTTTTCGCATATCGCCCGGCGCAAGACCGAGCGGGTGCCGATCGACGAGCTGGAGGGCCGCATCACCACCAGCCTCGTCACCCCCTACCCGCCCGGCATCCCGCTGCTGATCCCGGGTGAAAAATTCAACACCAGGATCGTCGACTACCTGCGCTTCAACCGCGAATTCGCCCGCGAATGTCCGGGGTTCGAGACCGACATCCACGGGCTGGTTCTGGAAACCGGCGCTGACGGCGTCGTCCGTCACTACGCCGATTGCGTCGCCTCCTGACGGTGCGGCGCAAAGCCAAGGCCCGCCAGCAGTCGGCGCTGCTGGCGGGCGGTTTTTCCTGAAACGGCAAGCGGACCCTTGGGCCGGCGGCGTGGCTCAGGCCTCTTCTTCCTGAAAGGCTTCCTCGCGGGTGCGGCGGAACGAGGGCAGGATCATCAGCCCCAGAAGCACCACCGTGGCGAGCAGCATCACCAGACTGATCGGACGCTCGACAAAGATGCTCGGATCGCCCTGCGTGATCAGCAGCGTCCGGCGCAGGTTCGATTCCAGAAGCGGACCCAGAACGAAACCCAGCAGCAAGGGACCCGGCTCGCATTTGGCCTTGCGGAAGGCATAGCCCACCAGACCGAAGCCGGCCGCCAGAACCACGTCGAAGATGCGGTTGTTCATGCTGTAGACGCCAATGCAGCAAAACAGCAGGATGGCCGGGTAAAGCAGCCGGTAGGGCACCGTCAGCAGCTTGACCCACAGCCCGATCATCGGCAGGTTGATGACCACCAGAAGCAGGTTGCCGATCCACATGCTGGCGACCAGCCCCCAGAAGATCTCGGGCTGGGTGGTCAGCACCGTCGGGCCGGGCGTGATGCCGTGGATCATGAAGGCGCTGAGCATCATCGCCATCATGTTGTTCGAGGGAATCCCCAGGGTCAGCAGCGGGATGAACGAGGATTGCGCGGCGGCATTGTTGGCGGCCTCGGGGGCGGCGACACCCTCGACGACACCGGTGCCGAATTTCTCGGGGTGCCTGGACACTTTTTTCTCAAGCGAATAGGCGCTGAAGGAAGCAAGCGTCGCGCCACCCCCCGGCAGCAGGCCCAGCAGCGTGCCCAGACCCGTGCCGCGCAGCACCGCCCCCCATGAGGCGCGGAAATCCGCGCGCGTCGGCCACAGCCGCGACAGCGGCGCCAGCTTGACGCCCTCGGAGCCGCTGCGTTCAAGATTGGTGATGATCTCGGCGAAGCCGAAGATGCCGATGGCGATGACGATGAAGTCGATGCCGTCGAACAGCTCGATCGCGCCAAAGGTCAGCCGCTCGGCGCCGGTCGCCTGATCGGTGCCGACCATGCCCAGCAACAGGCCGATCAGGATCATCCCGATGGCTTTCAGCACCGGGCCGCTGGCAAGGATGGTGGCGGCCAGCAGGCCAAAGATCATCAGCGAGACATATTCGGCCGGGCCGAATGACAGCGCAAAGCCCGAAAGCATCGGACCCGCGACCGCAATCGCGAAGGTCGCGACCGTGCCGGCAAAGAACGAGCCAAGCGCCGCAACCGCAAGCGCCGCGCCCGCCCGCCCCTGCCTTGCCATCTGATAGCCATCAAGCGTGGTGACGACGGCCGAGGCCTCGCCCGGCAGGTTCACCAGAATGGCCGTGGTCGATCCGCCATATTGTGCGCCGTAATAGATGCCGGCCAGCATGATGATGCCGGCCAGCGGCGGCAGAAAGAACGTGATGGGCAGCAGCACCGCAATCGTCGCGGTCGGTCCGATCCCCGGCAAAACCCCGATCAGCGTGCCAAGCAGCGCGCCAAGCAGGCAAAAGGCAAGGTTCGCAGGCGTGATCGCCTCGCTGAAGCCCAGCATCAATAGATCGATAAAGTTCATCTCACCCCTCCTCAGGCGATGAAGGATATCAGACCGGCCAGAGCGGCACCTGCACGCCCAGCCCGTAGACAAAGACCAACGCTCCAAACAGCGTGAGCCCCGCGGCCAGCATCAGCGTCTGCGACCATTTCCCCCCCGGATCGGCCAGCGCACCGGCAATCACCAGCCACAGCGACGCCAGAACAAAGCCCAGATGGGTCGCGGCAAAGGCAAAGCCGACGATGGCCAGGGTGATGACGATCAGCGGCCGGGCGCGGATCGCCTCGATCGGCTCGGCGGGGCGGCGCATGGCGGGCAGGCCGACGGCCAGCCCGACAAGGATCAGCAGCACGCAGACGACGCGGGGCAGAAAGCCCGGCCCCATCTGCGCCAGCGTTCCGGCCTCGAGACCGCGCGCCAGGTAAAGCCCAAGCGCGCCAAGACCGATGAACATTCCCGCCGTCAGCAGGTCAGGCGCATTGCCTTTTTTCATCTCGGTCTCGCCCGACATCACTGGCCGCCCTCGATCAGCTTGAAGATCTCGGTATAGCGCGCCAGCCGCTTGGGCATGTCGGCCTGCCATTCCACGCCCGAACGATAGGCCAGCGGCAGCGCCTGCTGCTTGGCTTTCTCCTGAAACTCGGGATTGGCCAGCGCGCTGTCCACCGCCGCCGCCAGCTTCTCGCGGATATCGGCGGGGGTGTCGCAGCGGGCGGCAAGGCCGCGCTCCGAGGACATCAGCACCTCGAAGCCCTGTTCCTGCGCGGTCGGCAGATCGGGGGCCAGCACCGAACGCTGGTCGGAGAACTGGGCGAGGGCGCGGAACGCGCTGTGATCGCTGGTCGAATATTCGCCGACATTCAGGCCGATCATGGTGACATGCCCGCCCAGCAGCGCGGTCTTGGCCTCATTGGCGCCGCCGAAGGGCACGGCGGTCAGGTCGATCCCCGCGGCCTGTTCAAGCTGCAGCATCGCCAGATGCTCGTCCGTGCCCATGCCGGTGGTGCCGACCGACACCGCGCCCGGATTTGCCTTGGCATAGGTGACCAGATCGGCCAGCGACTGGAACTCGGCGCCGGTCTGCACGATGAAGGTGCCGGGATCCTCGACGATGCGGGCGATCGGGCAGATGCTGGCCGGGTCAAAGCGCAGCTTGCGCTCGATCTGCATGGTCAGGAAGCCGGGCGTGTTCAACGACGACACCGTGTAGCCGTCGGGCCGCGCCTGCGACAGCGCCGTATAGGCGATCTCGCCCGAGGCGCCGGGACGGTTCAGCACCGGAAACTGCGTCTCCAGCTCGGCTTCCAGAAACGGCGCCATGGTGCGCAGCATGATGTCGGTGCCGCCGCCGGGGGCAAAGGCCACGATCATCTCGATCGGGCGGTCGGTGGGCCAGTCGGCCAGCGCGGCGCCGGCGCTGGCGGCGGTCAGGATCGCGGCAATTGTTGCAGTTCTGGTGATGGTCATGGTTCTCTCCTCCCGAGATGGTTTGCTGTGCGGATCAGGCGTCTTCGGGCAAGGCGCAACCCAGTTTCCTGAGCGTCGCGTCAACCCAGGACCGGTCATTGGTGCCGGCCGCAATCGCGGACATCTGCTTGGTTTCGGCCTCGAGCTTGGCTGTGGCGCGAAGATAGATGGCCTCGGCCTCGTCATAGGGCACCGCCAGAACACCGTCGCTGTCGCCAAGGATCAGGTCGCCCGGCGCGATCACCATGCCGTCGATCGCGATCGGCACGTTGATTTCGCCCGGACCGTCCTTGTAGGGGCCGCGATGGGTGACGCCCGCCGCATAGGTCGGCAGGTTCGTCGCCACGAAGGCATCGACATCGCGCAGCGCCCCGTTCAGCACAAAGCCGGCAACTCCGCGCTTGATCGCATAGGCCAGCATCATCTCGCCCATGAGGGCGTTGGTGAGATCGCCGCCGGCATCGACCACGATCACGTCGCCGGGGCCTGCCATGTCGATGGCCTTGTGCAGCATCAGATTGTCGCCCGGTCGCGCCTTCACGGTCAGTGCGGGTCCGGCCAGCACGCCGTCGCGATGCATTTTCGTCAGGCGCGGCCCCGCGGCCGTCATGCGCCCCATACTGTCGCTGACATTGGCGACCGGCAAGGCCGCGAAGCGCTGAGCCAGCTCGGCGGAAACACTGCGCTCGCGGCGCAGGATACGAAATCCCGTGGTCATTAACCTCTCCTCATGATGTTCCGGCTCACGCTTTGACGTGAGCCGCTGAAAGCGCCGCATGGTTCACGATCCGCGCCGGCGGAACCGGACGGCCGGCCAGCACGTCGATGATGCCCTGCGCGGCATCGACCCCGACCCGCTCGTTCGCGGCCGTGGTGACGCCGCCGATATGGGGGGTCATCACCAGACGCGGCTCGGACCAGAAGGGGTGGTCGGCGGCGGGGGGTTCCTGCGCGAATGTGTCCAGCCCCGCGCCGGTAATGCGGCCCTCGCGCAGGGCGGCGGCAAGGGCCTCCTCGTCGATCAGGCCGCCGCGGCCGGTATTGATCAAGATCGCATCCGGCCGCATCCGGGCCAGACGCTCGGCATTGATCATGTTGCGGGTCTCATCGGTCAGCGGCGAATGCAGGCTGATGATGTCGCAACCCGAGATCAGCTCGTCCAGCGACTGGGCGCGGGTGACGCCGGTGCTGGCGAAAACCTCGTCCGGGCAGAAGGGATCGAAGGCGACGACCTCCATCCCGAAGGCCTTGGCATAGACGGCCATCTGGCGCGCGATGCTGCCAAAGGCGACCAGCCCGATGCGCGAGCCGGCAAGCTCGCGGCCCTTGAAGCCGGGTTTTTCCCAGCGGCCCGCGCGCAGGCCGCTATCCAGCGGGACGATTTTCTTCGCGACGGCGAACAGCAGCGCCATCGCATGTTCGGCGACCGACACCGCATTGGCGCCGGTGGCGACCAGAACCGGCACGCCATGGGCGCTGGCCAGATCAATGTTGATGTTGTCGACCCCGACCCCATGCTTGGAGATCACCCGCAGGTCCGGCGCCGCCTCAAAGACCGCCGCGTCGATCCGGCCCATGCGCGACAGGATGGCGACGGGACGGGCGGCCCTGACCGCCTCGATCAGCCCCTCGCCCTGGGCATAGGCCGGCACATAGACCGGCTCGAGGCCGGCAGCCTCAAGCAGTTTCACCGCAGCCGGAGCTAGGCTCGGGCCGGTCACCAATACTTTGTCCGACATGTTTTCCTCCTCGATCGACGCGCTGGGGCAACATCGATATGAAGATAGATAACAGTAGAGTTTCTAAAACAAAGCGCGTAATATTGGAATATTTCTTAAGAATTACTGAAACAATGGACACGCGCCAACTCAAGACCTTGCTGGCAGTGGTGGAAACCGGCAGCTTTTCAGGCGCCGCCCGGACCGTGCATCTGACGGTTTCCGCCGTCAGCCAGCAGATTCAGGCGCTTGAGCAAGAGGTCGGCGCGGCGCTTTTCGACCGCAGTTCGCGCCCGCCGCGTCTGACCGCCGCCGGTCAGCAGATGGTCGAGGCCGCGCAGGAGCTGGTCCGCACCGCCGAGAATGCCATCGACGCGATCTCGGGGCGCAGGCTGATCGGGCAACTGTCGCTGGGATCGGTGCGCACCAGCGCGCTGTCGCTTTTGCCGCGGGCGATGGTGCGGATGACCGCGATCCACCCGGACCTGCGCATCAGGCTGCGCGTCGCCCTGTCAGAGACGCTGCTGCAGGATGTCCTTGCCGGTCGGATCGACGCCGCCATGATCGCCGAACAGGGGAATTTCCCCCCGGCGCTGCGCTGGCGGCCCTTCCTGCGCGAGCCGCTTTCGGTCATCGCGCCGCCCGGCACGCAGCCGTTGCCGGCCAAAGAACTGCTGACCCGCCACCCCTTCATCCGCTTTCGCTCGAACGTGCCGCTGGCGCATATGATCGACCTCGAGCTGGCGCGGATGAACCTGCCGCTGAACGAGATCGCCGAGATCGACACCGTCGCCGCCATTACCGCCTGCGTGGCGAATGGTCTGGGGGTCTCGATCGTGCCGCAGGTCGCCATCGACGATGCCGCGGCGGCGCTTGTCTGCGCGCCATTCGGCAATCCGCAGATGTTTCGGCAGATCGGTCTGGTCGAGCGCCGGAATGCGCCAAGGGCGCTGCTGATCTCGGAGTTTCATCGCCTGCTGGTCGAGACCAGCGGCATCTATGGCCTCGCCGACGGCTAGCGGGCGGCGGACCTGTCAGGGCCGGCTCAGCCTCGCCCTCGGCCCGGACCCTTCATCCGACGTGTTCGAATCGCGCGTTCACGCTAGCGCTCGGACAGCTCGGAAATTCAGTCCCGCCGACGCTGATGCGTCCAGGACGCCTCGCGCAAGCTACCTGATCGACGGCTATCTGCTGCGCCCTGAACAAAAGCCTGCCGGTCGTTGCCGGTGGCGGGCGCCTCGGTTCAGGCGCCC
>JAGPGI010000109.1 GCA_018056045.1 Paracoccus sp. (in: a-proteobacteria) | reverse complement strand
CGGCCATGACCATGCAGATCGACGCCGCCGAACCGAAACATGTGCTGACGCTGGACCGTGTGCTGGACGCGTCGGTGGCGAAACTCTGGCGATGCTGGACCGAACCGGAACTGCTGAAACAGTGGTTCTGCCCCAAGCCGTGGTATGTCTCCGAAGCGCGCATGGATCTGCGTCCGGGCGGCGAGTTCTATACGCTGATGAACGGCCCGGATGGCGAGCGCATTCCAAATCTGGGCGTCTTTCTTGAGGTCCGGCCGGAGCAGCGGTTGGTCACGACCGATGCCTTCCGGCCCGGCTGGGTCCCCAACGATCAGGCCTTCATGGTTGCCGATATGGGCTTTGAGAGCGTGGCCGGGGGAAAAACCCGCTATCTGGCGCGGGCGATGCACTGGACCGCCGAGGCCATGCGCCAGCATGAAGAAATGGGGTTTCATCCGGGGTGGAATGCGGCCGCCGACCAGCTCGAGGCGCTGGCGCGAACGCTTTAGGGTGCCGGTGCCCGGGGCGACGTGCTGCCGGCGTCAGTCGACGAAATCGTCTGGGCGGACCAGCGCGATCATCTCGGTCAGGGATTTGACGCCCAGCTTTTCCAGAATCCGGGCGCGGTGGTGATCGACCGTGCGCGGGCTGATGCCGAAATGCGCTGCGACCTCCTTGCTTGAGGTGCCCGAGGGGCGCTCGACGATCAGGCGCACGATTTCCAGCTCGCGCGCGGTCAGGTTCTCCAGCCGGGCCTGACGCCGCTTTTCGTCGCGTTTGGCCGACAGGCTGCGTCGGGTGATTTCAAAGGCAGCCTCGATGCGTTCGATCAGCGCGGTCTGGGGAAAGGGCTTTTCCAGAAAGTCCAGCGCGCCGCCCTTGATCGCCTGCACCGATTCCGGCACGCCGCCATGGCCGGTGATGAAGATGATCGGCAGGCGCCTGTCGCTGTCATTCAGGTGCTTTTGCAGCTCGAGTCCGTTCATGTCGGGCATGCCGTAATCCAGCACGAGGCACCCGGTCTTGCTGCCGTCATGGGATTCGAGAAAGGACTTGGCCGAGGCATGGGCCTCGACCTCATAGCCACGCTTGCCAAGGGCGCGCGACAGCGATGTGCGAATCCCTTCGTCGTCATCGACCACGAATACTGTCAGAGGGGTTTGCGGCATTTTATGTTGTGTTCAATCTGATTCGCGACCCGTGAGACCGTCATTCAACCGGATTTTCATGCGGACTCAACGGTAACGTTCACGTTCATTATGTCTATTTGTTCCGATACACTGGAATCGTGAAATAAAATTTTGCGCCCGGACCCGGGTTGCCATCATACCAGAGCGTGCCGCCATTGGCCTCGACCATGGCGCGGCAGATCGACAGGCCCAGCCCCATGCCGTCGGGCTTGGTGGTTTCGAACTGCGTGAACAGGTTCAGGCCGGCGGGAACGCCGGGGCCGGTATCCTCGACCGCCACGGTGACCATGTCCTCGGCCTCGCTGGCGGTGATGGTGATCTGGCGCCGGTCCGTGTTCGCGTCCGCCATGGCCTCGATGGCATTGTGCAGCAGGTTGACGAGCACCTGGGCGATCTGGACGCGGTTGCCGATGACCAGCGGCAGATTGGCCGGCAGCGGCGTTTCGATGCTGACCTGCGCCTCGGCCGCCTCGGCCTGCACAAGGCGCAGCGTCTGCCCCAGAAGATCGGCGAAATCGAAATCCGCGCGGGCCCCCTCATCCTTGCGGATAAAGCTGCGCAGCGCCCGGATGATGTCGCCGGCGCGCAGCGACTGGCGTTCGATCTCGGCCAGAATCTCGCGCAGTTCGGGGTTCCTGTCGGTCATCTGGTCCAGCACCAGCAGCGCGGTATCGGCATTCTGGGCGATGGCGGTCAGGGGCTGGTTCAGCTCATGCGCGAGGCCCGAGGCCATCTGTCCCATCGTATTGCCGCGCGCCAGATGCGTCAGGTCCTTGTTCAGGCGGTCGATTTCCTGCTCGCTGTTGCGGCTTTGGGTGATGTCCTCCATGGTCAGGACGGCATGCAGCGCCTTGCCCTGACGGTCGCGGATGGTGATGCCGTTCAGCGTGACCCAGATCGTGGCGCCGTCCTTGCGGATGCAGCGGACATCGCGGTTCAGCACGAAATCCTCGCCATCGACGCCGCGCCGCGTCGAAAGCTCGGCCGAGTCGTCGGGATGCAGGATCTCGGGCAGGCGCATGCCGACGATCTCTTCGCGACTATAGCCGAGGATGTCGCACAGGCGCTGGTTGACGCGCACGAAACCGCCGTATTCCGGCGAGATCTGCGCCATCCCGCGCGAGGACATGTTGAAGGTCTGGCCGTATTCGCGCTCGGTCTCGCGGCGGGCGACGATCTGCTGGACCAGCGCGGCATTGGCGCGCTCAAGCTCCTTGTAGGTCTTGGGCAGCGGCGCGTCGGGGTCGATTTCCCCCTGCGAGATCAGCGCCGTGCGCACGGCGAAGGCGCGGACCGGGCGATGGATGAAATCGGCCAAGGCTAGCCCGACCAGCGCGGTGACCGCCGCCACCAGCGCAGCCAGCCAGATGTTCTGGGCGCGGTTCTTCTTGATGGCGCCGGTGAAGTCATCCTCAGGGGCGTAGACGGCGATGGTCCAGGGCAGCTTGTCGCTGATCACCGGCATCATCGTCGAGACATAGCGCGCGCCGTCATAGATGAATTGCGAAGGGGTTTCCTTGGCCACCGGGATCGAGCCGCTGTCGGCCAGCGGTCCGAAGGCCGCGCGCGCGATCGGGGCGTCGATCTCGCGGATATCGGCGAAGCGCAGGGCGCCGTCCTCGCTTTCGGTCTTGATGAGATCCTGATTCGGATGCGCGATCACGTCGCCATTGCGGTGGATGATCAGCGCCTTGCCATTGGTGCCGATGTTCAGCCGTGACAGGAATTCCGAGATCATGCTGATCTCGATATCGACGCCGACGACGCCGCGGACGCTTTTGTCGGGCTTGAAGACCGGCGCGGCGAGCGTGATTCCCGGTTGCTGGGACGAGAAGAAGATATAGGGATCGGTCCAGATCGTCGTGCGCTCGGCCCGCGCCTTTTTGTACCAGGGCCGTTCGCGCGGCTCGAATGTGTCCTCCGGATCCTGACGCTGCTCGACGACGGAAAAATCGTCGTTGCGCCAGATCAGGCGGGTGCGGCGCTGGCCGTCCAGATGGTCGATGATCTTCGAGCGGAACTCGCCCGGTCCCGTTGGGCTGCGCATGACATAGACGAAATCGCCGCCCTCGCTGCCGTAATAGACGCCGGCGAATTGCGGCGCGATCTGCAATTGCTGGAACAGCAGTTGCTCGAGCCGCTGCGGGTCGTCGCTGGCCACGACACGGTTCTGCGCCAGCCGCGCCGCCAGTTCGGCTGCGCCCTGCGCGGGGCTGAGAAAGCCCTTGGAATGCTCCATCGTGTTGGTGCCGACATCGCGCAGCAGGTCGCGGGCGTGATAGATCAGCGCCTGTTCCGACGTCAGATAGGACGAAAACACCACCGCCAGAACGGCCAGAAACTGCAGGCCCGCCAGGCCGATGACCAGCAATGCGCCAAGAGATTTCGTCATGCCCGCCCACCTCGGGTGGCGGTCGGGGCAATCGTCGCAAGGGCGCGATGCAGCGGTGCTTTGGGCGTCATGTCCTGTCGTCTCGATCGGGGTCAACCGGAGCCTGCATGCTGCCATCCAGCCGGGTGTTTCCACCTTGTAGCAAACTATGTGCTAAAAGACAGTGACCGTCTTGCCCCGTGACCCGAGGTCAGAGCGGCTGGAATTCTGCGTCGGGCGCTGATCGGGGAACAAAATAGGTAAGATTGCCTAGGCAATGACACGAATATACGTCAAACCCTGTAATATGCGAAACAATACCAATGCCTCTGCAACTCGGCTTCGTCCTGACAGAGCAGAGCGGGTTGTGTAAGAGTAATATAGGCTGTTAAGGCCAGACGTTAATTTCGGGCCGGCGCTACTGGTATTGCGCAGCATTCGCCGGCCTGCCTTTTTTCCCTTTTCGTGTTTTCAAAGATATCTCTCTCTTGTGTTGCAAGCGAACGAATCGTGCGGTGAAAGCCGCGCGATTTTCGCGTTTCTGGCCCGGCATGTCGGCCGCAAAGGATCCCGTGGGCGCGACCGTCAGTGCGGGAATCGCCATGCGGGACTGCATTTATCAATTTGATATAAAATGGAAAAACTGACAGCCCGAGCGTCTCGGCCGGGCTTTTTAATACGACTTCAGGGGTCGTATTTTTTTCTTGAAAAACACGATTTATCCTGTCGTAATATGCGGAATAGAGCGGCCTCACCGGCCCAGATCAGAGGGAACGACCCGAATGACCAGCAGGACTTTTTCGCAAGCTGCCATTGCCTTCCACCTGCCGCCGCCGGCGCGGCTTGGCCTGTCGATACTGGCGCTGCTGGGACTCATGGCCGCGCCGATCCCGCTGCGGGCCGAGACGCTGCTGAATGTCAGCTATGACCCGACGCGCGAGCTTTATCGTGACGTGAACGCGGTATTCGCCCAGAAATGGCAGGCCGACGGGCACGAGGCCCCCCAGATCGAGACCAGCCATGGCGGCTCTGGCGCGCAGGCGCGGGCGGTGATCGACGGGCTGGGTGCGCAGGTGGTGACGCTCGCGCTGGCCTCGGATATCGACAAGATCGCGGCGGCAGGCAAACTGCCCGCCGACTGGCAGTCGAAGCTGCCGCATAACTCCAGCCCCTATACCTCGACCATCGTTTTTCTGGTGCGCAAGGGCAATCCCAAGGGCGTTCAGGACTGGGGCGATCTGGTCAAGGACGGCGTCGAGGTCATCACCCCGAACCCCAAGACCAGCGGCGGCGCGCGCTGGAACTATCTGGCGGCCTGGGCATGGGCGGAAAAGGCCGGGCAGGACCCCAAGGCTTTCGTGGGTGAACTGTTCCAGCATGTGCCGGTTCTGGATACCGGCGCGCGCGGCGCCACCACGACATTCGCCCAGCGTGGCATCGGTGACGTGCTGCTGGCATGGGAGAACGAGGCCTATCTGGCGCTCAAGGAACTTGGCCCCGATGAGTTCGAGATCGTCGTCCCCTCGGTCAGCATTCTGGCCGAACCGCCGGTCGCTCTGGTCGAAAGCAATATCGGCAATGACGATCAGCGCGCCCTGGCCGATGCCTATCTGGCCTTCCTTTATTCGCCCGAGGGGCAGGCGCTGGCCTATAAGCACTTCTACCGCGCATGGGACAGCAGCGCCGCCAATCCCGAGGATGTCGCCCGTTTCCCCAAGCTTGAACTGGTCGATATCAGTCATTTCGGTGGCTGGGCCAAGGCGCAGCCCGAGCATTTCGGCGATGGCGGCATCTTTGACCAGATCTATACGGCGAAGTGATCGCCATGGCTGAAACCCCCTTCATCCAGAAAACCCCGATGCCCGGCCTGCGCCTGTCGGCCGGCATCACCCTGACGATGCTGTCCATCGTGGTTCTGCTGCCCATTGGCGCCCTGCTTTTGCAGGGCGCAAGCTTTGGCCCGGCCAATATCTGGGCGGTGGTGCATCGCGAACGCGTCTGGGCGGCGCTGTTTCTGTCCTTTCGCCTGGCGTTCTTTGCGGCGCTGTTCAATCTGGTCTTTGGCCTGCTGCTGGCATGGGTGCTGACGCGCTATGAATTTCCCGGCCGGCGCATCGTCGATGCCGCGGTCGATCTGCCCTTTGCGCTGCCGACGGCCGTTGCGGGCATCGCGCTGACCGCGCTTTACGCGCCGAACGGCGTGTTCGGACAGCTTGCCGCGCAGATCGGCTGGAAGATCGCCTATACGCAATGGGGCATCCTGCTGGCGCTGATCTTTGTCGGCATTCCCTTTGTGACCCGCACCGTCCAGCCCGTCATCGCCGAGATCGACCGCGAGGTCGAAGAGGCCTCGGCCACGCTGGGCGCCTCGCGGCTATATACGATCGTCCATGTCATCCTGCCGATGCTGGCGCCGGCGGCGCTGACGGGGTTCGCGCTGGCTTTGGCCCGGGCGGTGGGGGAATACGGCTCGGTCATCTTCATCGCCGGCAATATCCCGATGAAGACCGAGATCGCGCCCCTGCTGATCGTCATCCAGCTGGAGGAATTCAACTATCAGGCGGCGGGCGCCATCGGCATCGCCATGTTGCTGATCTCGTTCGGGATGCTGCTGGCCATCAACCTGATCCAGATCCTGTCGCGCCGGAGAATGGGCCATGTCTGAGATGATTTCACCCGACGCCATCGCGCAAACCGGCGGGCGGCCGGCGAAATTCCGTCCCGCCACCTCGGAAAGCACCCCGGCGCGGCTGGCGCTGATCGCGCTGGCGCTGGCGGGCGTGGGGGTGCTGGTGGTGGCACCCCTTGCCACGGTCTTCGCGCAGGCGCTGGCCGAGGGCTGGCTGGCCGCTGTCGCCAGCCTTGGCAATCACGATGCATGGTCGGCGATCCGGCTGACGCTGATCGTGACCGGCATCGCGCTGCCGCTGAACGCCATCTTCGGCATCGCGGCCGCATGGCTGATCACCAAGTTCGATTTTCGCGGCAAGGCCTTCCTGATCACGCTGATCGACCTGCCGTTTTCTGTCAGTCCGGTGGTGGCGGGGCTGTGCATCGTCTTGCTGTTCGGCGCGAATTCGCTGATCGGCGGCTGGCTGGTCGCGCATGGCTTTCCCATCGTTTTTGCCATTCCGGGCATCGTTCTGGCCACGGTCTTTGTCACCTTCCCCTTTGTCGCGCGCGAGCTGATCCCGGTGATGATCGAACAGGGCCGCGCCGAGGAAGAGGCGGCGCTGACACTGGGCGCCTCGGGCTGGCGGACCTTCTGGACGGTGACGCTGCCCAATATCCGCTGGGCGCTGCTTTACGGCGCGCTGCTTTGCACGGCGCGCGCGATGGGCGAATTCGGCGCGGTCGCGGTGGTGTCGGGCAAGATCCGCGGCCAGACCGCCACCATGCCGATCACCATCGAGATGCTTTACAACGAATACCTGTCGGTCGCCGCCTTCAGCATGGCCGCCGCCCTGACCGCGCTGGCGCTGCTGACGCTGATCCTGAAAACCGTGCTTGAGCTGCGCCATGCCGGCCAGCTTGCCGCCAACCGCCGCCATTGAGGAGCGCCGTGATGCATATCCAGATCGATGAGATCGCCAAAAGCTTCGGAACCTCGGCGGCGCTGCACCCGGTGTCGCTGTCCATCCCCTCGGGGGCGCTGATCGCGCTTTTGGGGCCGTCGGGTTCGGGCAAGACCACGCTGCTGCGCATTCTGGGCGGGCTGGAGTTTCCGGCCTCGGGGCGGGTCTTGTTCGACGGGCAGGACGCGACCGGCATGACCGTGCAGGAACGCCGGGCGGGCTTTGTGTTCCAAAGCTATGCGCTGTTTCGGCACATGACGGTCTTTGACAACATCGCCTATGGGTTGCGGGCGCGGCCGCGTGCCAAGCGCCCCGAAAAGGCGGAAATCGCCCGGCGTGTGACCAAGCTTCTGGAGCTGATCCAGCTGCCCGATATCGGCGGGCGCTATCCCAGCCAGCTCTCGGGCGGCCAGCGCCAGCGCGTGGCCTTGGCGAGGGCGCTTGCGATTGAGCCGCGCATGCTGCTGCTGGACGAACCCTTTGGCGCGCTGGATGCCAAGGTGCGCAAGGAATTGCGTCAGGGCCTGCGCGAGATCCATGACGAAACCGGCCTGACCACGATCTTTGTGACCCATGATCAGGACGAGGCGATGGAACTGGCCGATCTGGTGGTGGTCATGTCGATGGGCAAGATCGAACAGATCGGCCGGCCCCAGGATATCCGTGCCCGCC
>JAGPGI010000108.1 GCA_018056045.1 Paracoccus sp. (in: a-proteobacteria) | reverse complement strand
TTATTTCCAGAGGATCAAGGGCTTGATGGCCCGGATCATCACCGCGAGGGTGCTGGGTCCCCGACAGAAATCCGTCAGGTGTGCGGCGTATATGGGGAATTGCCGGGTGAGTCAACAGCGGCCCCCTGCCCCAGCCCCGGCCCCGGTCCCGGCCCTGGCCGCTGCCCCGTGTTTTCGCGGCAAATCCCTGCCCGGAAAGGTCCGCTAGCGGCCCCAGTTCGGGCGGGGCGCCCCCGGCAGGCCAAAGCCCCGCGCGCCCTCCTCCAGCGTCGGCAGGTCGATGCGAAAGCGCCGCGCAAGGGCCCCGCCCGGGTTCAGCCTGCTCTTCAGCGGATAGCCCGCGCCGATCGCGCCCGAGTCGTTGTCGTGATTGAGAACCCGCGCATACATGATCTGCTCGGCCATGATCACCCCCGGCATGGCCATGGAGATCTTCCAATGCGGGAAATCCACCACGCTGTGCCCGGCATCGGGCGCAAGATAGACCGTCATCGCGGCGACGGCATGATGGATGATGCGCGGCTCGACCGTGACACCATCCTGCGTGGCCTTCAGCACCAGCCCGCGCGAATAGTCGCAGTAAAGCCGCCGGCGCAACTGCCACAGATCGCGCAGCATGGCAAAATCGCCGCGCGCGCATTCGATATAGTTCACCGCGACGGCATCGTCGTCGTCCTGACGGAAATGCCCGACGACATCGGCATCCGGGTCGATATGGGGGATGGTCGCGGCCCGGCAGGCCTCGATATGCTCGGCCATCGGCTCGACCAGCGACAGCCGGAACTGCGGCGCAATCTCGGTCAGCTCGCGCAGTTGCGACAGATAGGGCTCGGGCAGGTCGGGGCCGGTCATCAGCACAAGGGTGAAGTCCGGGTCGGTCTGCGCCAGCAGCGGCGGCAGCACGATGTTTTCAAACCAGAACCAGCGCCGGGCCAGCCGCTCGGGGTCGTAAAGATAGGCCCGCCGGGCCTCGATCGTGTCATGCGCGACCTGATAGCCGGCGCCACCCAGATAGGAAAACCGGCACAGGCCCAGCATCTGCACACGCATGCCGCCAGGGCCGGGTCTTTGCAACGACATCAGGAGGCCTTTCCCAAAGCGCGTTCCCGCAGGATGGTGTAAAGCCCTGCCCCCACCACCAGCCCCGAGCCGGTCCAGGTCCAGAGATCAGGCCATTCGTTGAACACCAGCACCCCCAGCACGATGGCAAACAAGAGCGATGTATAGCGAAACGGCGCCACGAACGAGATCTCTCCGACGCGCATGGTGGCGACGGCGGCGAGATAGCCCACGGTCAGAAAACCCGCCGCCAGCAACAGCAGCAGGGCCTCGCGCAGGGTAGGCAGGCGCCAGTCCTCGGCCGCGCCCAGCACCACGCCCGACAGCGTTACTGTCAGCGCCGCGTAAAAGGCGATGGTCGAAGACCCCGTCCCCACCGTGAATTTCCGCGTGGCGATGTCGCGCACCACGATCAGAAACATCGCCGCCAGACCCAGCGCCGACCAGATGTCGAAGGCCCCGGTCCCCGGCCGCAGGATCAGCACCACGCCGGCAAAGCCGATGCCGATGGCCGAGAAACGCCGCCAGCCCAGCCTTTCGCGAAAGACCAGCGCCGCCGCCAGCGTCACCGCCAGAGGCAGCGCCTGCATGATCGCCGACAGATCCGCCAGCGCCATCTTGCGCAAGGCCATCAGGTAAAGCAGCGTCGAGACGATATCGGCCGCCGTCCGCAGGACCAGCGGTCCGCAATCGGCGCGTGGCACCGTCAGCCGCACCCCGCCCTGCTGGATCGCGGCGATGACCAGCATCATCGCCAGCACCACGAGACCGCGCAGCGCCACGGATTCGTAAAGCGGCAAGGTCTGCGTCACCGCCTTCATCACCGCGTCATTGCAGGTGAATGTCGCCATGCTCAGCACCATCAGCGTGGTGCCGCGCAGATTGTCCGACAGGCTGGCATCGCCCACAGCCGGGACCGAGGCCGGCCGAACGCGGCGATTGGGCGACAGAAACGGCGTGCGCATGAACTCCCTCGGCGGCGGCTGCGCCTAGGGTTAGGCAAGGCTTGCGGAAAAGGCCAGCACCTATCCCGCCTAACCCAGCCGGTTGCCCATCTGCCCCATGCGCTGCGCCATCAACAGATAGGCCGCGGCATAGATGCCGACCACCACCAGCCCGACCCACTGGATCTGGAAGGGGGTAAAGACATAGGCGATCACCAGCAGGAACTGCAGCACGAAATGCAGCGGGTAATAGGTGGCCGAGCCCAGTTCCTCGCGCGACCAGCCCAGATTCGCCGAGTAAAGCCGGATCAGGCTGTCCAGCGAGTTCACCACGAAGACGATGCCCACGAAGATCATGAACAGGTTCAGCCAACCGGGAATGACGATCTTGTTCTGGTGATAGACAAAGAGGACACAGAACCACAGGCCCAGCGGGATCGCCGGCAGGATCACCATCGCCCCCGCAAGCTGCCATGTCCGCAGGCCCCCGACATAGCGGGCGACAAACTGGCCGATCATCAGGCTCCAGGCGAACCACCAGAACAGGTAGAATTCATGATAAGCGGCGATCGGCACGGCAAAGCGCGGCAGGTGCAGGAAATAATCCATCAGCAGGCCGATATTGGCAAAGAACGCGCCGATGCCGATGCCCGCATAGGCAAAGGCCACCACGGCCAGCGCGGCAAAGGCCAGCATCCCGAAGCCGTAGGTCGAAACGATGGCCAGCCATTTCATGATGGCGAAATTGCCGCTTGAGACGACGGAAAAGGCGATCACCGCCACCACCAGCGCCCAGATCCCCCAGCGCGGCAGGTCCGGCGCATAGGTCGGCAGGTTCACCATGAACAGGTAGCAGGTAAAGGAACAGGTGGCGATGACGGTCAGGTTATAAACCCATTTCACCGCCGGAATTGCAAAGATGCGCAGGCGTGGCTCAAGCGCGACGAAATAGAAGGTGGTGACGAAATACATCAGCCAGACCAGCGGGCCCCACATGCCGAACTCGATAGCGAGCGCATTGGTAAAGCCAAAGGCGGCGTCACTTTCATAGACCGGGAATTCGGTCAGGGGCAGCATGACCAGCCCCATGTCCAACCCGGCGGTGAACAAAAGCGCGACCAGCGTCAGCATACCCACCGGCTGCTCGCCGGTGCAGCGCAGCATGGGCCAGCGGATCAGGACGAAAAGCGCACAGGCCAGAACGCTGAGATAGGCCACAGTGATGATAAGCGTCATCGAAAACCTCGTACCGGTTGTCACAGGCAGTCGCTGGCAGATGTCGGATCTCGGACGGGATTGGTGCGCGAGAATGAGCGCGGGGCCAACCCGGATATTCGGCAGGAAATTCAGGCCAGCCTGCCCGATCCGGGAATAAATGCAAGGCCCGCGACGGAACCAGCAGCAAGGGACGGCGGAGCTTTGCGCGAAATACGCTGCAAAGCATGGTTCCGGGTGTGGAGGCGATTGTGGCGGCCGTGCTGAACTCATTCGACCGCGGCGACTGGCAGCAGCGACTGGCAAAAGATCACACGCGCGGCTGAGCGGGCCCCGCATCGCGCTTATCAAAAAGGCCCGGCATTCCGCCGGGCCTTTTCGATTCATGTCAGGGGCGCCGGGATCACTCCTCGGTGCTGGCCTCGACCACGATTTCCTCGGGCGCGATCAGCGCGGCGGCCGCGGCGGCCTCGGCGCGGCGCGCCTCGATCACCTCATTGTCGCGCTCGGTGGCAATGCGGCGCACGCGGGCGGTGGCGCCACCGGTCCCGGCCGGGATCAGCCGGCCGACGATGACGTTTTCCTTCAGCCCGACCAGCTTGTCGCGCTTGCCCTGAACGGCGGCCTCGGTCAGCACGCGGGTCGTTTCCTGGAACGATGCGGCCGAGATGAAGCTGCGGGTCTGCAGCGATGCCTTGGTGATGCCCAGCAGCACCGGCTCGCCCGAGGCCGGACGGCCCCCCTTGGCTTCGATCTTGGCGTTCTCTTCCTCGAACTCGTCGCGGTCGACATGCTCGCCCTTCAGCAGCGTGGTATCGCCGCTGTCGAGGATCTCGATCTTCTGCAGCATCTGGCGAACGATCACCTCGATGTGCTTGTCGTTGATCTTCACGCCCTGCAGTCGATAGACGTCCTGCACCTCATCGATGAGATAGTCGGCCAGGGCCTCGATCCCCATGATGCGCAGGATGTCATGCGGCGCCGGGTTGCCGTCCATGATATAGTCACCCTTCTGCACGAAGTCGCCTTCCTGCACCGGGATGTGCTTGCCTTTCGGCACCATGTATTCGACGGCCTCCAGCGTGTCGTCGGCGGGCTCGATGGTGATGCGGCGCTTGTTCTTGTAGTCCTTGCCAAAGCGCACATAGCCATCCAGCTCGGCGATGATCGCGTGATCCTTGGGACGACGGGCCTCGAACAGTTCCGCCACGCGGGGAAGACCCCCGGTGATGTCCTTGGTCTTGGCGCCTTCGCGCGGGATACGGGCCACAACGTCGCCGGCCTTGATCTCCTGCCCGTCCTCGACCGACAGAACCGCGTCGACCGACATCGGATAGGTGACAGGATTGCCCTGTTCGTTGCGAACCGGCTCACCGTCCTGATCGACGATGATGATCTCCGGCTTCAGCTCGTTGCCTTTCGGCGCCGAACGCCAGTCGGTCACGATCTTCTGCGTCATGCCCGTCGCATCGTCGGTCTCGTCGCGGACCGAAAGGCCCGAGAGCAGGTCGACATAGCGCGCGATACCGGCCTTTTCGGCGATGATCGGCAGGGTATAGGGGTCCCATTCGAACATCTTCTGGCCACGCGTCACCGCATCGCCATCGCGGACAAACAGTTTCGAGCCGTAGAACAGCTTGTGGCTGGCCAGCGTCTCGCCCTGCGCGTTCTTGATGTGCAGCTGCATGTTGCGCGCCATGACGATCAGCTCGCCTTGTGCGTTTTCCAGCGTGCTTTCGTTCTGGAACTCGACCACGCCTTCCTGCGCCGCAGCGATGAAGGACTGCTGACCACCCTGGGCAATGCCGCCGATGTGGAAGGTCCGCATCGTCAGCTGGGTGCCCGGCTCGCCGATGGACTGGGCGGCGATGATGCCGACAGCCTCGCCGATATTGACCAGCGTGCCACGGGCCAGATCGCGGCCATAGCACAGCGCGCAGACGCCGTCATCGGATTCGCAGGTCAGGGCCGAGCGGATGCGCACGGACTGCACGCCCGCCGCCTCGATCTCGTCGGCCTTGCGCTCGTCGATCAGCTCGTTCTTGCGAACGATCACCACGTCCTCGCCCGGAACCAGCACGTCCTCGGCCGCAGTCCGGCCCAGCACACGCTCGGACAGCGGGCTGACCACCTCGCCGTCATTGACGGCGGCCGAGGCGGTGATGGCGTTGTCGGTGCCGCAGTCATGCTCACGAATGATGCAGTCCTGCGCCACGTCCACCAGACGGCGGGTCAGGTAACCCGAGTTCGCCGTCTTCAGCGCGGTATCCGACAGACCCTTACGGGCGCCGTGGGTCGAGTTGAAGTATTCAAGAACGGTCAGACCTTCCTTGAAGTTCGAGATGATCGGCGTCTCGATGATCTCGCCGTTCGGCTTGGCCATCAGGCCGCGCATGCCGCCCAGCTGCTTCATCTGGCTGACCGAGCCCCGCGCACCGGAATGCGCCATCATATAGACCGAGTTCGGCTCAAGCTCCGCACCCTTCTCGTCCTTTTTGGTGGATGAGATGGTCTTCATCATGGCGTCGGTGACGCGGTCGTTACATTTCGACCAGGCATCGACAACCTTGTTGTACTTTTCGCCCTGGGTGATCAGGCCGTCCAGATACTGCTGTTCGAACTGCTTGACCTGATCCTGGGTTTCCTCGACCAGTTCCCATTTCGTCGGCGGCACGACCATGTCGTCCTTGCCGAAGGAAATCCCGGCGCGGAACGCCTCGCGGAAGCCAAGGCCCATGATCTTGTCGCTGAAGATCACCGCCTCTTTCTGACCGCAATAGCGATAGACCGTGTCGATGACGTTCTGGATGTCCTTCTTGCGCAGCAGGCGGTTGACCAGCTCGAAGGGCGCTTTCGCGTTCTTCGGCAGCAGGGCACCCAGACGGATCCGGCCCGGAGTCGTCTCGAAACGCTTGATGATCTCGTTGCCGTTGTCGTCGATCTGCGGCAGGCGCGCGGTGATCTTGGCATGCAGATGCACCTCGCCGGCGGCAAGGGCGTGCTCGACCTCGTCGGTATTGGCAAAGGCCATGCCTTCGCCCTTCATGCCCTCGCGTTCCATGGTCGTGTAGTAAAGACCCAGAACCATGTCCTGCGACGGAACGATGATCGGTGCGCCGTTGGCGGGCGACAGCACGTTGTTGGTCGACATCATCAGGACGCGCGCTTCCAGCTGGGCCTCAAGGCTCAGCGGGACGTGGACAGCCATCTGGTCGCCATCGAAGTCGGCGTTGAAGGCCGAGCAGACCAGCGGGTGAAGCTGGATCGCCTTGCCCTCGATCAGGATCGGCTCGAACGCCTGAATGCCCAGACGGTGCAGCGTCGGCGCCCGGTTCAGCAGAACCGGGTGCTCGCGGATAACCTCGTCCAGAATGTCCCAAACCTCGGGGCGCTCTTTCTCGACCAGCTTTTTCGCCTGCTTGACGGTGCTCGAAAGCCCCTTCGCCTCAAGCCGCGAATAGATGAACGGCTTGAACAGCTCCAAGGCCATCTTCTTGGGCAGACCGCACTGATGCAGCTTCAGCTCGGGGCCGGTCACGATGACCGAACGACCCGAGAAATCGACGCGTTTCCCCAGAAGGTTCTGGCGGAAACGGCCCTGCTTGCCTTTCAGCATGTCCGACAGCGATTTCAGCGGGCGCTTGTTGTTCCCGGTGATGACGCGGCCGCGACGGCCGTTATCGAACAGCGCATCGACCGATTCCTGCAGCATCCGCTTTTCGTTGCGCACGATGATATCGGGCGCGCGCAGTTCGATCAGCCGCTTCAGACGGTTGTTGCGGTTGATGACCCGGCGATAGAGATCGTTCAGGTCCGAGGTCGCGAACCGGCCGCCATCCAGCGGCACCAGCGGACGCAGTTCCGGCGGGATGACCGGGATCACGGTCAGCACCATCCATTCCGGACGGTTGCCCGATTCCAGGAAGGACTCGACGATCTTCAGACGCTTGATGATCTTTTTCGGCTTCAGCTCGCCGGTCGCCTCTTTCAGCTCTTCACGCAGCTGTTCGGCGGTGGCGGCCAGGTCGATATTGGCCAGCATTTCGCGGATCGCCTCGGCGCCGATATTGGCGGTGAAGGCGTCGGCGCCATACTGGTCCTGCGCGTCCATGAACTCTTCTTCGGTCAGCAGCTGGCCATAGCTCAGGTCGGTCAGACCCGGCTCGATGACCACGTAGTTCTCGAAGTAGAGGATGCGTTCCAGATCGCGCAGCGTCATGTCCAGCATCAGGCCGATGCGCGAGGGCAGCGACTTCAGAAACCAGATATGGGCGACGGGCGCAGCCAGCTCGATATGGCCCATGCGCTCGCGCCGGACCTTTTGCAGCGTCACTTCAACGCCGCATTTCTCGCAGACGAGGCCGCGATATTTCATGCGCTTGTATTTGCCGCACAGGCATTCGTAATCCTTGATCGGGCCAAAGATACGCGCGCAGAACAGGCCGTCACGCTCGGGCTTGAACGTGCGGTAGTTGATGGTTTCGGGCTTTTTCACCTCGCCATAGGACCAGGCCAGAATTTCTTCGGGCGAGGCCAGCGAGATCTTGATTTCGTCGAACTGCCGAGGCTGGGCCATCGGGTTCAGGGGGTTGTTGGCAAGTTCCTGGTTCAT
>JAGPGI010000107.1 GCA_018056045.1 Paracoccus sp. (in: a-proteobacteria) | reverse complement strand
TTGCCTTCGCTCATCTCATGCCACCCCGTTCATGCCGTCCGGGGCCAGCACCCCATCCTTGACCATCTGCGCATATAGCAGCCCCTCGCGCAGACCGCGATCCGCGACCGACAGCCGCCGCGTCGGCCAGACCCGCATCAAGGTCTGCAGGATCGCTGCCCCCGACATGATCAGCGCGTGACGCTCGCGCCCGATGCGCGGATCGGCGCGCCGACCGTCCGGCCCCAGCGCCAGATAATCGCGAATGACCCGGTCGATCTGCGCCGAGGTCATGGTCAGCCCGTCGACCTTGGTGCGGTCATAGCGGCGCAGGCCCAGATGGCTGGCCGCCACCGTCGTCACCGTCCCCGAGGTGCCGATCACCTGAAAGCTTTCATCCATGTCCTGCATCAGCGAATAGGGGGTGAAATCCGAAAGCATTTCCTCGAAATGCCAGGACATCAGCGCGAAACGGCCCTGATCGTCCTCGACATCCTCGAACTGGTCGCGCAGCGTGGCGACCCCCAGCGGCACCGAAATCCAGTCGACAACCCGCGCGCCACCGGGCTGCGGATCGGCGAATCCGTCGCCCAGCCGCATGATCGCGCGCGGGCGTTCCTTGGGTTCGACATCCTCGAGGTCGATCCAGACAAGCTCGGTCGAGCCGCCGCCGATATCGACGATCAGCAACTGCTCGGTGCGCTGGCTGACCAGCGGCGCGCAAGAGATCACCGCCAGCCGCGCCTCCTCCTCGGCAGCGATGATTTCGACCGGCAAGCCGGTCTCGCGCCGGATCATGCGCAGGAAATCGCGGCTGTTGCGCGCGCGCCGGCAGGCCTCGGTCGCGACCAGCCGCATGCGCGTGACCTTATGTGTCTCGAGCTTGCGGCGGCAGACCTGCAAGGCATGCACGGTCCGGGCCATCGACGGACGCGACAGCCTGCCTGATGCTTCAAGGCCGTGCCCCAGCTGGACCGGCTTCGAGAAGCTGTCGACCACCTGGAACTGACTGCCCTGGGGACGGGCAATCAACATCCGGCAGCTATTGGTGCCAAGATCCAAAGCCGCGTAAAGCGGCCCGTCCTCGGCCGGGCGGGTGACGAAAGACTCGACCGTTTTCTTCGAGAACGCGTCCGCACCCGCAGGACGCCTGGGCGCCATGGTCACGCCCTCCGATTACAAGTTACCATGAACGTAGCGCGCCCCCGGCAGGGGTTCAAGGGTCCCCCTCGACAGCCGCGCGCGTCGCGGCTATGCCCAAGGGCATGATCGTGATCGCCTGCCTTCTTCTTGGCGCAGCGATCGGCTGGGTTCGCGCCGCCAGACAGGGCGGCAAGCTGGCCGACAAGCTGCAATATGCCGCCGCCCATGCCATGGCTCTGGCCGTGCTGGGCATTTTCGTGACCATCATCCTGTCCCGGATGGGCTGATGTTCCGGCCCTTTCTCGACAGTCTGCGCAGGCACGGGGTGCCCGCCAGCCTGCGGGAATATCTGGACCTGCTGGCCGGCATTCAGGCCGGGCTGACCGACTGGCGGCCCGAGGGCTTCTATCACCTCGCCCGCGCCACGCTGGTCAAGAACGAATCCCATATCGACCGTTTCGACCGCGCCTTTGCCGAGACGTTTTCCGGCCTCGACGAGATCCCCGTCGAGGCGCTGGTCCATGAGACAGCAATTCCCCGCGACTGGCTGGAAAAGCTGGCCGAGAAATTCCTGACGCCCGAGGAGCGCGCCGCCATCCACGGCCCCGGCAGCTTTGAGGAGCTGATGCGCCGCCTGCGCGAGCGACTGGCCGAGCAGAAGGGCCGCCATCAGGGCGGCAGCAAATGGATCGGCACCGCTGGCACCTCGCCCTTTGGCGCTTACGGCTACAACCCCGAGGGCGTGCGCATCGGCCAGAACGAAAGCCGCCACCGCCGCGCGGTCAAGGTCTGGGACAAGCGCGAGTTCCGCGACTTCGACGATTCGGTCGAACTGGGCACCCGCAACATCAAGGTGGCGCTGAAGCGCCTGCGGCAATGGGCGCGTCACGGCGCCGCCGAGGAGCTGGACCTGCCCGGCACCATCCGCGCCAGCGCCGAGCATGGCTATATCGACGTCCAGACCCGGCCCGAGCGGCATAACGCCGTAAAAGTGCTGCTGTTTCTGGATGCCGGCGGCAGCATGGACGACCATTCGCGGCTGGTCGACGAGCTGTTCTCGGCCGCGCGGGCCGAGTTCAAGCATCTGGAGCATTTCTATTTCCACAACTGCATCTATGAGGCGCTCTGGCGCGACAACCGCCGCCGCTGGACCGAGACCCTGCCGACCTGGGACGTGCTTCACCGCTTTGGCCGCGACTACAAGGTGATCTTCGTGGGCGATGCCGCCATGTCGCCCTATGAGATCGCGATCCCGGGCGGCGCCAACGAACACTGGAACCCCGAATCGGGCGAGGTCTGGCTGAAGCGTCTGCGCGAGACATGGCCCGATCATGTCTGGCTGAACCCGGTGCCGCGCGCCGATTGGGGGCAGACCCGCTCGATCGCCATGGTGCGCGAGATATTTGACGACCGCATGCAGCCCCTGACACTTGAGGGGCTGACGCAAGCCATGCGCCTTCTTGGCTAGCGCCCCTTCCGCGCCCATATTGATGCCATGATAAAGCTGACACCGATCCTGCTTATCCTGCTGTATGCCGCCGCGATGTGGTTCTTTTCGGTCTGGCGGATGCGGGCGGAACTGAATGCGAAATCCTCGCCCCTGACCCATCCCCGGCTGGTGCCGATGCTGGAACGTCTGGGCCGGGCCATGGACCTGCCGCCGATCCGCGCCCATGTCTATGAAATCGCCCCGGTGAACGGGCTGGCGGCACCCGACGGGCGCATCTTCCTGACCCGCGGCTTCCTCGACCGGCTGGACAAGGGCGAGGTGACCGAGGCGGAACTGGCATCCGTCATCGCGCATGAGCTGGGCCATGTCGCCCATGGCCATACCCGCCGCCGCATGGTCGATTTCGCTGGCCAGAACGTCATCCGCGTCGTGCTCGCCGGAACGCTGGGCCGCATCCTGCCCGGCATCGGCGGCTGGATCGCGAACCTTGCCGCCGCCGCTGTCGCCGCGCGCCTGTCGCGACAGGATGAATTCGAGGCCGACGCCTTTGCCAGCGCGCTGATGGTCAAGGCGGGGCTGGGCACCGGCCCGCAGAAAAGCCTGTTTCGCAAGCTCGAGGGGCTGGCGGGCGGACGTGCCGCCACGCCCGCATGGCTGCTGTCGCATCCCAAGACCGAGGCCCGCATCGCCGCTATCGAGACGCTGGAAAGCCGCTGGGGCCTGCGCTGAGGGCAGCCCGCGACAATCCCGTCCCTTGCCCGGTGCCGCATTTGGCCTATGCTGCGCCGGCATTGCCAATGAGTTCCGATGACCCGCCCGTTTCGCCGCCGCGTCCTTTACATCCCCGGTTTCGACCCGATCCCGCCCCGCCGCTACCGCGAACTTTACAAGCGCGAGGGGGCTGAGCAGGCCCGCATCTCGGGCTATCGGCTGGAATTCGGCTCGCGCCGCGACCGCAAGGGCTTTGGCTGGGGCGTTTCAGGCGATTTCGATGGCATCCCCACGGAATCGGAAATCGAGGTGCTGGTCTGGGCCGATATCGTGCAGGGCTCGATGGGCCAGTCGATCCCGGCGACCTATGGCCAGCTTGTGCGCACGGCATGGGCCTATATCGGCTCGGGCGCACTGATGCGGCTGATGCAGTTGCGGCGCGGTCCGGTCATCGCAGCACTTTACCCGGTCGCGGTGCTGCTGGCGCAATTGCTGATCGCGGTGGCGGCGGGTTGGTGCGTCGGCGCGGCCCTTGGCTGGCTGACCGGGTTTGGCTGGTGGATCACCCTGCCCGTTCTGCTGGCGGTGACATGGGCCGGACTGGTCCTGTGGCGGCGTCTGGATGGCAAGATATTCGCCTATTACCTGATGCATGACTATGCCTTTACCGCTCAGCATCAGGGCGCCTATCCCCCCGCGCTTGAGACGCGGCTTGCCCAATTTTCCGACCGCATCGCCGAAGTTCTTGCCGGTGACTGGGACGAGGTTCTGATCGTCGGCCACAGCTCGGGCGCCTATCTGGGCGTCTCGGTGCTGGCCGACCTGATCGGCGCCGGACGCGTGCCCGAGGGGCGGCGGCTTGGCTTTCTGTCCCTGGGCCACGTCGTCCCCATGGCCTCGTTCCTGCCGCAGGCAAACCGGCTCCGCGCCGATCTGCGCGCGCTTTCGACCAGCGCACAGGTCGACTGGATCGACGTGACTGCGCCGGGCGATGCCTGCTCGTTCGGGCTTTGCGATCCGGTCGCGGTCTCGGGCGTCGCGCCTCAGGGGCAGCACCAGCCGCTGATCCTGTCGGCCGCTTTTACCCGCACACTCTCGCCCGAAAAGCAGCGCGCCCTGCGCGGGCGCTGGTTCCGGCTGCATTTCCAGTATCTTTGCGCCTTCGACCGGCCCGGCGATTACGATTATTTCGCCATCACCGCCGGGCCGCTGACGCTGGGCCAGCGTTTCGCCGGGCGTCAGCATTCGCCGGGCCGCATCGCCCGCGCCGTCAACAGATGAACCGCGACATGATCCCGCCGAAACCCGCCGCACGACAGGGCAAGGGCTCGGTCTGGCGCTTTATCCGCGACTTCCGCCGCGACATCCTCTCGGCGCAATCCGACCGGCTTTACCGCGCCTGGATGGCCGAATTCCGCGGCCCCTTCATCCACAGCTTTACCTGCAACGATCCGCAGCTGATTGATATGATCCTGCGCAAGCGGCCAATGGACTTTCCGAAATCGCCCCGCATGGCGGCCGGGCTGCAACCGCTTCTGGGCAATTCCAGCTTCATCTCGAATGGCGAGACATGGCAGCACCAGCGCCGCATCATCGACCCCGCCTTCGAGGGTGGCCGCCTGCGCGAGGCCTTTCCCGCCATGTGGGACGCAACCCAGGCCGGCACCGCACGGCTGGCGCCGCTGGCCGACGGGCGCGACATCGACATTGAGCCGCAAACCAGCCATATCGCCGCCGATGTGATCTTTCGGACGCTGTTTTCGATCCCCATCGAAAACGCCATCGCCACGCAGGTTTTCGACGCCTTTCGCGACCATCAGGACGCCCAGCCGATGGTCAATCTGGGCGGGCTGATGGCCCTGCCCCGATGGGCGCGCTTTCATTCCCGCCGCGCCCGCGACAGCGCCCGCCGCATCCGTGGCCTGATCCGCCAGCTGATCGTGGCCCGCGCAACCGAAATCGCCAATGGCACCGCCCCGCCCGATCTGGCGACCAAGATCATGACCACGCCCGATCCACAGACCGGCGCCACCTTCAACGACCGCGAGATGATCGACGAGGTCGCGACCTTCTTTCTGGCCGGGCATGAAACCGGCGCCTCGGCTCTGGCATGGGCGCTTTATCTGCTGGCCGAAAACCCCGACTGGCAGGAAAAACTGGCCCTCGAGGCCGACGCACACCTTGCCCCCGACTTTGCCAGCGTCAAAAGCCTGACTGCCGCCCGCGCGGTATTTCGAGAGGCATTACGGCTTTATCCGCCGGTCGCGATGACCGTGCGCGAATGCCGCCAGTCTGAAACATTGCGCGACCGCAAGGCGCCGCGCGGCGCGCAACTGGTGCTGTCGCCATGGCATCTACACCGCCATCAAAAGCTTTGGGACAATCCCGACGCCTTCGATCCGGGCAGGTGGGAAACGGAAAATGGCAAGACCTGCGCCCGCAGCGCCTATATCCCGTTTTCGGCCGGTGCCCGCGCCTGCCCCGGCGCCGGGTTCGCGATGATCGAAGGTCCGCTGATCCTGTCGGCGCTGACTCAAGCCTATAACCTTGCCCCCGGGCGCGCGCGCCCCGAGCCGGTGATGCGGCTGACCGTGCGCGGAAAGGCCGGGATCATGTTGCGGCTGACACCCCGAAAGATGGATATTTGAATGAAGAAGAAACCGCGATCTCTGATCCGCTTCTTCTTCACCTAAATATCCATGCCAAGATCACAGCCGGTAGATACCGGCGAATTTTTCTTCCAGATAGTCCAGCAAGGGCTCTTCGCTGACCGGACCGCCGGTCGCGCGCTCGATCAGATCACGCGGCGGATAAAGCCCGCCATGGCGCTGGACGTTCTCGCGCAGCCATTCGACCGCCGGCCCCGCATCGCCCTGCGCAAGGAAACGGTCCAGATCCGGCACGACCTGACGCATCGCCGCGTTCAGGCAGCCGGCATAGACATTGCCAAGCGCATAGGTCGGGAAATAGCCGAAAAGCCCCACCGCCCAATGCACGTCCTGCAGGACACCATGGGCCGGACGATCCACCGCCACCCCGAAATCCTTGAGGAACCGCGCATTCCACGCCTCGACCAGATGCTCGACATCCAGTCGGCCCGCGATCAAGTCGCGCTCCAGATCGAAGCGCAGCATGACATGCAGGTTATATTGGACCTCATCGGCCTCGGTGCGGATATAGCCGGGGGTGACGCGGTTCACCGTGGCATAGAAGGCCTCGGCATCGGGGACGGAAAGCCCGTCAAAGGCGTCCGACATGCGCTGATACAGCCAACTGGTAAAGGCCCCGCCCCGGCCGATCTGGTTTTCATAGATGCGGCTCTGGCTTTCATGCACCCCCATCGAGACCCCGCGCCCCAGCGGCGTGAAGGCATAGTCGCTGTCGATCCCCAGCTCATAGCTGGAATGGCCGACCTCGTGGATGGTCGAGTAAAGACAGTTGAAGGGATCGGTCTCGACCACGCGGGTGGTGATGCGGCTGTCCTGCCAGCGCCCGGAGCTGAAGGGATGCACGGCCAGATCAAGCCGCCCCCGGCTCCAGTCATAGCCAAAGGCGGTGGCGCAGGTACGGGCCAGACGCAGCTGGGTTTCCTGCGGGAAATCCCCCTTTAGCGGCTGCGGCTGGAATTCGGCCCCCAGCACATCGTCGCGCAGCGCGAGCAAGCGCGGACGCATGGCATCAAACAGCGCCGCGATCTGGGCCTGTGTCGCACCCGGCTCGTAATCGTCAAGAAGCGCGTCATATAGATCGCCGCCATCCGCCAGCGCAGCCGCCTCTTCGCGCTTGAGCATCAGGATGTCGTTCAGCGCCGGCAGGAAGTCCTGCGGCGCGTCATTGGCGCGGGCCTCGGCCCAGATACTTTGCGCAAGCGAGGTCTGGCGCGCCAGTTCGGTGGCCAGCCGCGCCGGAATGCGGGTGGCGCGCTGATGATCGCGGGCGATCAGCTCGATGATGCGGGCGTCCTCCTCGTCCTCGGGGACGGCCTGATCCAGCCATTCGCCGATACGCGGATCGGTGCGGCGCTCATGCAGGACCGCCTCCATCGCCGCGGTTTCCTCGGCGCGCTGTTCGGTCGCGCCGCGCGGCATCACGGTTTCCTGGTCCCAGCCCAGGCGTTCCGCCACCGAGGACAGCGCCTCGGTCTGGCGCTGAAAGGCTAACAAATCGTCGAAAGCACTCATCGGACAGTCCCCCGGACCGAGGTTTCAAATGGATAGCGGGCGTTGTGGCGCGCCCGTAAAATCAGCGTAAACAGTGCCACCGCACCCAGTTGATGCGCCAGCGCCAGCGGCAGGGGCGAGGCATGGATCACATTCATGATCCCCAAGCCCACCTGAACCGCCACCGCCGCCAGCATGACCGTATAGGCGCCCCGCGTCACCGGATGCGGCGAGCGCCGCGCGCGCAGCCAGACGACAATGGCAAAGACAGCCAGCAGATAGCCAACCATGCGGTGGACGAACTGGACCAGCGCGGGGTTTTCAAAAAGGTTCCGCCAGCCAAGCGCCGGGTCCCAGATCGCCGCAGGCACCCATTCGCCGCCCATGGTCGGCCAGCC
>JAGPGI010000106.1 GCA_018056045.1 Paracoccus sp. (in: a-proteobacteria) | reverse complement strand
CGATCAACATCACCATGCGTCCGCTGGCCTGCACGGCGACGATCATGCATGACCTGATCGGCGACGAGGATCTGGCCCGCGCGCCGCGCGCCATCAAGGCCGCGATGCTGACCTGCATCCTGTCGGACACGCTGGAATTCCGCAGCCCGACGACCACCCCCCATGACCGCGCCGTGGCCGAAAAGCTGGCCCGCGATCTGGGCCTGTCGATCCCCGACTATGCCGCCGAGATGTTCGCGGCCAAGTCCGATGTCTCGGCCTTCTCGGAAGAGGCGCTCTTGCGCATGGACAGCAAGGAATACGAGCTGGGCGGCAAGCAGTTGCGCGTCTCGGTTCTGGAAACCACCGCGCCGCAGGTGCTGCTGGACCGCAAGGCCGCGCTGATGGCCGCCATGCCGGGCGTCGCCTCGGCCGATGGCGCCGATGAGGTGCTGCTGTTCATCGTTGACATCCTGAACGAACAGGCGACGCTGCTGGTCCCCAACGACTTCGTGAAACAGGTCGCCGAGAAAAGCTTCAACGCCACGGTTTCCGGCGACAGCGTCCTGCTGCCCGGCATCATGTCACGCAAAAAGCAGATCATCCCGGCTTTGGCCATCTGATTAGGAACGCTCCATGACGCAGATCATCAATTCGCTGGCCGAGATCGCGGCCGATTACGACGTGCTGTTCTGCGACCTCTGGGGCTGCCTGCACAACGGCGTCGCCCCCTATCCCGAGGCTGTCGCCGCCCTGCAGGATTTCCGCAAACAGGGCGGGCGCGTGGTCCTGATGACCAACGCGCCGCGCCCGGCACCCTATGTGCGCGATCAGCTGGACCGCATGGGCGTGCCGCGCGACGCCTATGACCTGATCGTCAGCTCGGGCGATGCGGCGCAGGACGCGATGTTCGCGGGCGCGGTCGGGCGCAAGGTCTGGGCCATCGCCCAGCCCAAGGACGAGGGCTTCTTCACCGATATCCCCGCCGAATGGCAGGACGCCCCCGCCATCCAGCGCGTGGAACTGGATCAGGCCGAGGGCATCGTCTGCTGTGGCCTTTTCGACGATCTGACCGAGGTCCCCGACGATTATCGCGCCCGGCTGATGCTGGCGCGCGAGGCGGGCCTGCCGCTTTTGTGCGCCAATCCCGACGTGGTCGTCGATCTGGGCGAAAAGCGGCTTTACTGCGCCGGGGCGCTGGCCGAGCTTTACGAGGATATCGGCGGCAAGTCGCTTTATTTCGGCAAGCCGCATCCGCCGATCTATGACATGGCGCGGCGCAAGCTGGGCCTGCCCGAGGACACGCGCTATCTGGCCGTGGGCGACGGCATCGCCACCGACATTCCCGGCGCCGCGGGCGAGGGGATCGACGCGCTCTTCGTCTCGGGTGGGCTGGCGCATGACCAGTTCGGCCCAGATGTCGAACATCCCGACACGGCCATGCTGAACGAATGGCTGGCGCTGCGCTCGGAAAATCCGCGCTACAGCATCGGCCGGCTGCGCTAGGGGGCGTGGCGATTGCCGCCGCACCCTTGCAACCCGTGGCTGGCTCGGTAATACGGGCATGAATTGGGCCGCGCGGCGCATACGCGTCCCGGCTGGAACTTGAACGACCGGGCCCTGATCGGCCCAGCGGGGGCCAGATTGCGCATCCATCACGACTGGAAAGGTCTGCCGCCTGAGGCCCGCGGGGCGACAGTCGCCATGGGCAATTTCGACGGCGTGCATCTGGGGCACCGCTCGGTGATCGACGCCGCGCGCGCGGCGCTGGACGCGCCTTTGGGCGTCATCACCTTCGAGCCGCATCCGCGCGAATTCTTCGCACCGGCGGACCACCCGCCCTTTCGGTTGATGAATGCCGAATCGCGCGCGAACCGGCTCGCGCGGCTGGGCGTGGATCATCTTTACGAGCTGCCCTTTGACGCGGTTCTCGCCGGCCTCGCGCCCGAGGATTTCGCCCGCGAGGTGCTGGTGCGCGGCCTCGGCGTGCGCCATGTCGCGGTGGGTGCCGATTTCTGTTTCGGCTGCAAGCGCAGCGGCAATGCGGCAACGCTTGCGGCGCTGGGGCGCGAGCTGGGCTTTGGCGTGACCATCGCGCCGCTGATCGGAGATGGCACGGTCGAATACAGCTCGACCGCGGTGCGCGTGGCGCTGGCCGAGGGCCGCGCCCGTGACGCCGAGCGCATGCTGGGCCATTGGCACCGCATCGACGGCGCCGTGCTGCATGGCGACAAGCGCGGCCGCGATCTGGGCTATCCGACCGCGAACATGGCGGTGGACGGACTGCATCTGCCGGCGCTTGGCATCTATGCGGTGCTGGTCGACGTGCTGACCGGCCCCGAGCGCGGCAGCTACAAGGGCGTGGCCAGTCTTGGCGTGCGGCCGATGTTCGACGGCAAGCGCCCCAATCTGGAAGTGCATATCTTTGATTTCAGCGGCGATCTTTACGGCGAGCACCTGTCGGTGGCGCTGGTCGAATATCTGCGCCCCGAGGCGAAATTCGACAGCCTCGACGCGCTGATCAAGCAGATGGACCAGGACAGCGCCCGCGCGCGCGACATTCTGGCGACCCGTTGATGCGCCCGCGCTTCTGGGAACTGCCGCTGCCCAAGCTTGCCCCCGATGAATGGGAGGCGCTGTGCGACGGTTGCGGCAAATGCTGCCTGAACAAGATCGAATACGAGGATACCGGCGAGGTCGCCTTTACCCGCGTCGCCTGCCGATTGCTGGATGGCGAGAGCTGCCAATGTTCCAGCTATGCCAACCGTCATGATTTCGTCCCCGATTGTGTGGTTCTGACGCCGCGCAAGCTCAAGCAGATCGCATGGTGGCTGCCCGCGACATGCGCCTATAGGTTGCGCGCCGAGGGCAAGCCGCTTTACGACTGGCATTACCTGATCTCGGGGGATCGCGAATCGATCCATCGCGCCGGCGCCTCGGTGCGGGGCTGGACCGTCAGCGAGCTTTCCGTGACCGAGGATGACTGGGACGATTACATCATCGAGGATCTGGCATGAATTTCGCCTCGGATAATGCGGGTGGCGTGCATCCCCGGATCATGGCGGCGCTGGCTGCGGCGAATGACGGGCATGTGCCGGCCTATGGCGGTGACCGTATCACCCGCGCCGCGCAGGACCTGCTGCGCGAGGTTTTTGACGCGCCCGATGCGGCCGTCCATTTCGTGCCCACCGGCACCGCCGCCAATGCGCTGTCGCTGTCGCTGCTGGCGCCGGGCTGGGGCAAGGTGTTCTGCCATCAGGACGCCCATATCCAGACCAGCGAAACCGGCGCGCCCGAATTCTTTACCGGCGGCGCCAAGCTGATCACGGTGCCGGGTATCGGCGGCAAGATCACGCCCGAGGCATTGACCGAGGCGCTCATTCTGAATGGCCGCGATTCCGTCCATGCCGGGCAGAATGTGGCGCTGTCGCTGACCAATGCCACCGAATGGGGCACGGTCTATGGCGTTGACGAGATCGCGGCGCTGACCGCCATCGCCCATGCGCAGGGGATGGCCTGCCATATGGACGGGGCGCGTTTCGCCAATGCGCTGGTCTCGCTGGATGTGGCGCCTTCGGACCTGACATGGCAGGCGGGGATCGACATTCTGTCGCTGGGCGGCACCAAGAATGGCTGCATGGGCGTCGAGGCGGTGCTGATCTTTGATCCGGCCCTGTCCGATGAGTTCGAGTTCCGCAGGAAGCGCGGCGGCGCGCTGGTCTCCAAGCACCGCTTTCTGGCGGCGCAGGTCCTGGCATGGCTCGAGGGCGATCTGTGGCTGCAGATGGCGCGCCATGCCAATGCCATGGCGCATGAGCTGGCACTGGGACTGTCGCGGCTGCCCGGCGTGCGCATCAATCAGCGGGTCGAGACCAATGCCGTCTTTGCCTCGGTCCCGCGCGAGCTTTACAGCCGCGCCCGCGCGGCGGGGATGAGCTTTCATCTTTGGCCGCATACGCAGGACGAGGCCGGGGACGAGCCCTTGTCGATCCGGCTGGTTTGCGGCTGGGACACCCGGCTTGAGGATGTGACTGGCGCGCTGGCGGCCTTGGCCTAGGCCAGCGCGGCTTTCAGCAGCGACAGCGCATGTTCGACAGTGGCAGCGCGGACCTGCGCGCGGCCAAGGGGGCCGAATTCGACGGTTTCCGTCCTGACGCCATGGTTGTCGGCGACGGCGAAACAGACCCGGCCCTCGGGCTTGTGCTCGGACCCGCCGGGGCCGGCGATTCCGGTCACCGCCACGGCGATCCCGGCTTGCGAGCGTGCCTTTGCGCCCGATGCCATCTCGGCGGCGATGTTCTCGCTGACGGCGCCATGGGCGTCCAGCGTTTCGGGGCGGATGCCCAGCATCTGGATCTTGGCGGCATTGGAATAGGTGATAAAGCCGCGATCCACCGCGTCCGAGGATCCCGGCACATCGGTCAGCCGCCCGATGATCAGCCCGCCCGTGCAGCTTTCCGCCGTGGCGATCATCACGCCCCGCGCACGGGCCAGTGCGAGGATATCGGCCGGATCGGTCACAGCATCGGCTCCAGCAGGCCGTGGTAAAGCCCGGCCAGGATCATCGAGACCACGCCCGCGAACAGCCCCGCCCACAGGTCGTCCAGCATGACGCCCACTGCGTCGCCGCGCCGGTCGGCGCGTCCAACCAGCCAGGGCTTCCAGATGTCGAAGAGCCGAAACAGCAGGAAAGGCACGACAAAGGCCGGCCATGCATCAAGGATCGAAACCCCGTGCCGCCACAGCGGGATGACGGTAAAGCACATCGCCAGCCATTGCCCGGCGACCTCGTCGATGACGATTTCCGAAGGGTCCTTGTCGGCGCTGCCGGCAATCGCCAGCGGCACCGCCCAGAAGCCAAGAACGGTCGCCAGCAGGCAGGCGACGGGTAGGAACCAGCCCGCGCCGGCCTCGGCCATCAGCACCGCCAGCAGAACGGCGGCGGCCGACCCCCAGGTGCCGGGCGCCGGGCGCAGCCTGCCGATGCCGAAAAACGTGGTGATCATCGTGACCATATGCGCCCCTATCCTTTGATCAGCGTCGCGGTGGCGATGGCGGCGATGCCTTCCTCGCGCCCGGTGAAACCCAGCCGTTCCGAGGTGGTGGCCTTGACGCTGATGCGGTCTGGCGCGACGCCGGTGATCTCGGACAGGCGCAGCGCCATGGCGCCGGCATGGGGGCCGATCTTGGGCCGCTCGCAGATCAGCGTCACATCCGCGTTCGAGATGCGAAAGCCCATCTGCCGGGCAAGATCGGCGGCATGACGCAGGAAGATATGGCTTTCCGCCCCCTTCCATAGCGGGTCCGAGGGCGGGAAATGCCGGCCGATATCGCCCTGCGCCAGCGCGCCGTAGATCGCGTCGGTCAGCGCGTGCATGCCGACATCGGCGTCCGAATGACCCAGAAGCGCCTTGTCATGCGCGATCCTGACGCCGCACAGCCAGACATGATCGCCCGCCGTAAAGGCGTGGACGTCGTAACCATTGCCAAGGCGGATATCCATCATGCCCCCCAAGATACGTTCGGCGCGCGCGAAATCGGGCGCATAGGTCAGTTTCAGATTGTCCTCGTCGCCCGGGGTCACGAGGACGGGCAGGCCGGCGCGGATTGCCAGTTCGACGTCATCGGCAGCGCCTGCGGGATGCGCGCGATGGGCGGCAAGGATGGCGTCCAGCGCGAAACCCTGCGGGGTCTGGGCGCGCATCAGCCCCTCGCGACTGGAACTGCCGGTGACGCGGCCATCCGCCGCGCGCCAAAGCGCATCGGTCACCGGCAGGGCGGGGGCGGCAGCGGGGGCGCCAGTCTCCAGCGCGGCGACCACGCCCGCGATGACCTCGGGCGAGACCAGCGGCCGGGCGCCGTCATGGATCAGCACATGGGTGACGCCGCTGCCCTCAAGGCTTTCCAGCGCCGCGCGCACGCTGTCGCTGCGGCTGGCGCCACCCGAGACCAGCGTGACCGCGCCCGACAGTTCCGCGATGCCCTGCGCCATGTCCTCGGGGGCCAGCGTCACCACGATGCGCGGAAAGCCGGCGAATGCGGCGATCGAGCGCGCGAGCACGCTTTCCCCCGCCAGCACGCGCCATTGCTTGGGCGGGCCGTCGCCGGCGCGCGTGCCGCGTCCGGCGGCGGTGATGATGGCGGCATATGTTGCGGGTATCGTCATGGCCGCCAGCTTTAGGCGAGGCCCCCGCTGGAAGCAATTGCCGGACGCAATGGCGCGGCCTGATTGCGGGGGCATGGCCCATCTTCGCGGTGAAAATCCCCTCAAGCCATGGCCCATCGCGGCGCTTCTGCGTATAAGGGGAGCGATTGCCCGCCAGGGGCCATATTGCCTGCCTGCCAAGGATGCCGACATGACCGATCCCGCCATCACCGATCTTTCCAAGGATGCCGCCGCGCGCGCCGCCACGCTGCTTGTCGAACCGGGCATGCGGCTGGGACTGGGGACCGGCTCGACCGCCGCGATCTTCGTGCGTCGCCTCGCGCAGCGCGTCCAGGACGAGGGCTTTGCCCTGCGCTGTGCCGCGACCTCCAGGGCGACGACGGAACTGGCAACCTCACTGGGGCTGAAGGTCGAGGAACTGGACGATATCGGCTGGCTCGATCTGACCATCGACGGCGCGGACGAACTGGACCCCGACCTGAACCTGATCAAGGGCGGCGGCGCGGCGCATCTGCGCGAAAAGATTGTCGCCACCGCCTCGGACCGGATGGTGGTCATTGCCGATCAGGGCAAGGTCGTCGAGCAGCTTGGTCAGTTCCACCTGCCGGTCGAGGTGATCCCCTTTGGCTGGCAGGCGACGCGGACCTTGATCACGCGGGCGCTGGACCGGCTGGATCTGACCCAGCGCCCGGTCCTGCAGCGCATGCGCGACGGAAAGCCGCTCCTGACCGATGAGGGGAACTTCATCCTTGATCTGGCGCTGGAGGCCATTCCCGATGCCTATGAGCTGGCGGATGAGCTGTCTTCCATCGCAGGGGTGGTTGAACACGGGCTTTTCCTGAATATCTGCCAGCTAGCGATCATCGGCCGTCCCGACGGCTCGGTCGTGGAATTGCGGCGCGAGGATATGGAATGACTTTCGACTACGATCTTTTCGTCATCGGCGGCGGCTCGGGCGGCGTGCGCGCGGCGCGGATTGCGGCCAGCGAATACGGCGCCCGCGTCGGTCTGGCCGAGGAGGATCGCATGGGCGGCACCTGCGTCATTCGCGGCTGCGTGCCCAAGAAGCTGATGATCTTTGCCTCGCAGGCGGGCGCCATGGCGGCGGAATCGCGCGGCTATGGCTGGTCTGATGCCGGCGCAGGCCAGTTTGACTGGCCGGCCTTCCACGCCAAGCTTGCGCGTGAACTGGACCGGCTGGAGGGCGCCTATAGTGGCGGCCTGATGGGGGCGGGGGTGCAGGTCCACCACCAGCGCGCCCGCATCCGCGATGCCCATACGGTCGAACTGGCCGACGGCACCCGGCTGAGTGCCAAGCATATCCTGATCGCCGCCGGCGGCCGCCCGCAGCGCCCCGGCATTCCCGGCGAGGAACTGGGGATGATCTCGGACGATCTGTTCACCATGGAAAAACTGCCCGCCAGCGTGCTGGTGGTCGGCGGCAGCTTCATCGCCTGCGAATTCGCCACCATCCTGAACGGGCTGGGGGTCAGGACCACGCTGGCCTATCGCGGCGATGCGGTGCTGCGCGGCTTCGACGGCGAGATGCGGCGCCACGCCACCGAACAGCTGCGCATCGTCGGCGTCGACCTGCGCCTTGGCGTCAGCCCGACCCGGCTGGACCGCGACGAGGCCGGCATCCGCGCCAGTTTCGACGATGGCAGCAGCGGGGTCTATGAGGCGGTGATGTTCGCGACCGGCC
>JAGPGI010000105.1 GCA_018056045.1 Paracoccus sp. (in: a-proteobacteria) | reverse complement strand
ATGCCGAAATATCCTCGGGGGTCCGGGGGGCCGAGGCCCCCCGGCTTTTTCACTCCATGAAGAAGGCAAAGCGGATGACGAACAGCCCGGCCACGATCCATGTCGCCAGATGCACCTCGCGCGCGCGTCCGGTCAGCAGCTTGATCGCCGCATAGCTGACAAAGCCAAAGGCCAGACCATTGGCGATGGAATAGGTGAATGGCATCATCAGCGCCGTCAGCACCGCAGGCGCGCTTTCGGTCACATCGCCCCAGGAAATCTCCTCGAACTCGCGCACCATCAGGCAGGCCACATAAAGCAGCGCCGGCGCCGTGGCATAGGCCGGAACCGAGCCGGCCAGCGGCGCAAAGAACATCGCCAGCAGAAACAGCCCGGCGACGACCAGCGCCGTCAACCCGGTGCGCCCGCCCGCCTGCACGCCCGAGGCGCTTTCGACATAGGCCGTGGTCGAACTGGTGCCCAGAACCGACCCCGCAAGGATCGCCGTCGAATCCGCCATCAGTGCCCGGCCAAGGTTCTTGTTGGTATGGGCCGGCCCCTCGGTCAAAAGGCCCGCGCGCTTGGCGACGCCAATCAGCGTGCCGGTGGCGTCAAAGACCTCGACCAGCACCATGACCAGAATGACGTGAAAGATCCCGACCGTCAGCGCGCCGGCGATATCCAGCTGCAGAAAGGTCGGCCCGATCGAGGGCGGCATGGAAATCACCCCGCCAAAGGGGCTGGCCCCAAGGGCGATGGAGACGACCGTCACCACCAGAATGCCGATCAGGATCGCGCCGCGCACCTGCAGCGCATCCAGCGCCGCGATGATGAAGAACCCCGCGATGGCCAGGAGCGTGCCGGTCTGGGTCAGATCGCCCAGCCCGACCAGCGTCGCCGGATGATCGACGACGATGCCCGCATTCTTCAGCGCGATCAGCCCCAGAAACATGCCGATCCCCGCCGCAATGGCGCTGCGCATCGAGGTCGGGATCCCCGCGATCAGCCAGCGCCGGATGCCGGTCACCGACAGAAACAGAAACACCAGACCCGAGATGAACACCGCCCCCAGCGCCTGCTGCCAGGTGAATCCCAGCGCCCCCACCACGGTAAAGGCGAAAAAGGCATTCAACCCCATGCCCGGCGCCATGCCGATGGGCCAGTTCGCCCATAGCGCCATGATCGCCGATCCCAGCGCCGCCGCCAGACAGGTGGCCACAAAGACCGCGTCACGATCCATTCCCGTCGAGGACAATATGTCCGGGTTCACGAAGATGATGTAGGCCATGGTCAGGAAGGTGGTAATCCCGGCGATCACCTCGGTTCTGACATTTGTCCCATGGGCTGCTAGCGCGAACTTCTTTTCCAGCATTGTTCCTCCCCTTTTGGCGGCGACTGCGCCGCAGCGGGCAGAGTAGAGGCATCGATCTTCAACGCAAATCCCGGGTATGGCGACAGAGTTTCAAGTGAAATTTGAAGATCACGATTTTCAACGTATTTCGCGTTCTGTATATAGAATTTCGCCATTGCTCATACCCTCCCGCATGATGATGTGTAAAAGAAGGGCCTGATTGGGAAAAAGGACGCACGGATGCGATACAGCCGCGACATGATCGGTTACGGGGAAAACACCCCTGACCCCAAATGGCCCGGCAATGCCCGGATCGCCGTCCAGATCGTGATGAATTACGAGGAAGGCGGCGAAAACAGCATCGAGCATGGCGACGCCGCCTCCGAGGCGTTCCTGTCCGAAATCATCGGCGCCCAGCCTTGGGCCGGCAAGCGGCACTGGAACATGGAATCGATCTATGACTATGGCGCGCGGGCCGGGTTCTGGCGGCTGCACCGGCTCCTGAAGGACATTCCGATCACCGTTTACGGCGTCGCGACCGCCTTGGAGCGCGCGCCCGAACAGGTCGCCGCCATGCAGGCCGCCGGCTGGGAAATCGCCACCCACGGGCTGAAATGGATCGACTATCGCGACATCCCGCGCGAGGTCGAGGCCGAACATATCGCCCGTGCCGTCGATCTGCATACCCGCGTCACCGGCGAGCGCCCGCGCGGCTTTTATCAGGGCCGCACCTCGATGAATACGGTCGAGCTGGGCTGCGAGGAAGGCGGCTTTGAATATCTGGCCGACACCATCGCCGACGACCTGCCCTATTGGCATGTCCATGACGGCCGGCCGCAGCTGATGGTGCCCTATACGATGGATGCCAATGACATGCGCTTTTCCAGCGGTCAGGGCTTTGGCACCGGGGTCGAGTTCTTTGACTATCTGCGCGACAGCTTCGACGTGCTTTACGCCGAAGGCGAGGCCGGCGCGCCCAAGATGATGTCGGTGGGCCTGCATTGCCGGCTGGCGGGCCGTCCGGGCCGGGCCATCGCGGTGCAGAAATTCATCGAACACGCCCGCGCCCATCAGGGCGTCTGGTTTGCGACCCGTCTGGATATCGCCCGGCACTGGGCAAGAACGCATCCTTATCAGCCGCGCGAGCGTCCCTCGCAGATGGACCGCGACGCCTTTGTCCAGAAATTCGGCAGCATCTATGAGCATTCGCCCTGGATCGCCGAGCGGGTCTGGGACGCCGAGATGGGCGCCATCCACGACACGGCGGGCGGGCTTGCGGCGCGCATGGCGCAGATCTTCCGCTCGGCCAGCGATCAGGAGCGGCTGGGCGTGCTGCTGGCGCACCCCGATCTGGCCGGCAAGCTGGCCGCCGCCAAGCGCCTGACCGCGGACAGCACCTCGGAACAGGCCAGCGCCGGGCTGGACAGCCTGACCGATGCCGAACGGGCCGAATTCGACCGCCTGAACACCGCCTATGTCGCCAAGCACGGCTTTCCCTTCATCATCGCCGTGCGCGACCATGACAAGCCGGGGATCATGGCCGCCATGCGCGCCCGCCTCGAAAATGACACGCCCACCGAGCGCATCGAGGCCGAGCGCCAGGTTGCCCGCATCGGCGCCCTGCGCCTGCAGCAGCTTCTGGGCACGAACTGAACCGCCATGGAGAAGCCCATGACCAGAACCTATGCCGGACCCTATGCCGGATTGCCGCCGCAAACCGACCTGTCCACCGACACCGCCATCTTTACCGAGGCCTATGCCGTCATCCCCGCCAGCACGATGCGCGACATCGTCACCAGCTTCCTGCCGGGCTGGACGGGTATGCGCATGTGGATCATCGCGCGGCCGCTCTCGGGTTTCGCGGAAACCTTCAGCCAGTATATCGTCGAGCTTGCTCCCGGCGGCGGCTCACCCCGCCCCGAGGACGACGCGGGCGTGCAGGCGGCGATCTTTGTCACCGACGGCGCCATCACCCTGACCATCGACGGCCGCGACCATGAGCTGATGCCGGGTGGCTTCGCCTATATCCCGGCAGGCATGGCATGGTCGGTGAAAAACGGCGCCGAGACCTCGCGCTTTCACTGGTGGCGCAAGCGCTGGCAAGTGGTCGAGGGGCTGGAAAAGCCCGATGTCATCATCACCAGCGACCGCGAGATCGCCCCGATCCCGATGCCCGACACCAATGGCAGCTGGGCGACGACCCGCTTCATGGACCCCACGGATATGCGCCATGACATGCATATCACGGTCGTGACCTTCACCCCCGGCGGCTCGATCCCCTTTGCCGAGACCCATGTCATGGAACACGGGCTGTTCGTGATCGAGGGCAAGGCGGTCTATCGCCTGAACCGCGACTGGGTCGAGGTCGGGCCCGGCGATTTCATGTGGCTGCGCGCATTCTGCCCGCAATGCTGCTATGCGGGGGGGCCGGGGAATTTCCGCTATCTGCTTTACAAGGACGTGAACCGGCACGCGCCGATCTGGAAATAAGGCCCCTGGCGGGCGCGCGGAACAGGTGCCCCGCCAGCGCGCGACGCACGCGAATGTCATGTCGCAATGCTTGACCTTGCCTCTGTGTGATGGCTTGCAGAAAGCAGCCACAGGAAAGGAAAACGCATGCGCAGCACCCTCGCCGCTCTTGCCACCTCGCTTTTTTGCGCGATTTCGCTGCTGCCAGCCATGGCGCAGGACCGCAGCGACGAGGAAATCGCCGCCGTCCGCAATGCCGTCTTCAACGATCCCGACGCCCCGGTCATGGGCAATCCGCAGGGCAAGACGGTGCTGGTCGAGTTCTCGGATTACAATTGCGGCTTTTGCCGCAAGACCATGCCCGAGGTTGCAGCCCTGCTGAAATCCGACCCCAAGCTGAAGCTGGTCGTCCATGAGATTCCGATCTTTGGCGAGGGCTCGCGCTATGCGGCCATCGCCGCGCTGGCCGCCAAGGAACAGGGCAAATACCCGCAATTTCATCAGGCGCTGATGTCGATGAAGGGCAAGGCCGAGGAGGCATCCGTCCTGCGCGTCGCGCGTGAGGTCGGGCTGGATGTCGAGCGTCTGCAGCGCGACATGAAATCCCGCCGGATCACCGCCCAGATCGACCGCTCATTGTCCCTGGCCGATGAGATCGGGCTGGTCGGCACACCCAGCTTTGTCGTGGGCGAGCGCGCGGTCTTTGGCTATCTCAGCACCGCCGATCTGGCGGAACTGGTCGCAGAGGCCCGCGCCGCGGAATAAGCGAAAACAGAACAGGCGAAAACGGGGGCGATCACGCCCCCGCCTCTGCTTAGCCCTTGATGTCGTGGCCCAGATGCTTGGCCACGGTGAAGATGTCCTTGTCGCCCCGGCCCGACAGGTTCACCACCATGATATGGTCGCGCGGCAGGTCGGGTGCGATCTTGATGACATGCGCCAGCGCATGGCTGGGCTCCAGCGCCGGAATGATCCCTTCGAGCCGGCAGAGCGTCTGGAAGGCGGCCAGCGCCTCATCGTCGGTCACGCTGACATATTCGGCCCGGCCCCGTTCCTTCAGCCAGGCATGCTCCGGCCCGATACCCGGGTAATCAAGGCCCGCGCTGATCGAATGGCCCTCAAGGATCTGGCCCTCGCTGTCCTGCAACAGATAGGTGCGGTTCCCGTGCAATACGCCCGGCCGGCCACCGGTCAGGCTGGCGCAATGCTGCATGCGTTCATCGACGCCCTTGCCGCCGGCCTCGACGCCGATGATGCGCACCGACGGATCGTCAAGGAAGGGGTGGAACATGCCCATGGCGTTCGAGCCGCCGCCGATCGCGGCGATGACGCTGTCGGGCAGGCGCCCCTCGCCCTCTTGCGCGGCAAGCTGGGCACGGGTCTCGCGGCCGATGATCGACTGGAAATCGCGCACCATCGCCGGATAGGGATGCGGACCGGCCACGGTGCCGATGCAATAGAAGGTGTCGCGCACATTGGTCACCCAGTCGCGCAGCGCGTCGTTCATCGCGTCCTTGAGCGTGCCGCGACCCGATGTCACCGGCACCACCTCGGCCCCCAGCAGCTTCATGCGGAAGACGTTGGGCGATTGCCGTTCGACGTCATGGGCGCCCATATAGACCACGCATTTCAACCCGAAGCGCGCGCAGACCGTCGCGGTCGCGACGCCATGCTGGCCGGCGCCGGTCTCGGCGATGATGCGGCTTTTGCCCATGCGCCGCGCCAGCAGGATCTGGCCCAGCACGTTGTTGATCTTGTGGCTGCCGGTATGGTTCAGCTCTTCGCGCTTCAGATAGATCTTTGCGCCGCCCAGCTCCTCGGTCAGGCGGGGGGCAAAGTAAAGCGGGCTGGGGCGGCCGACATAGTGTTCCCACAGGTCGTCCATCTCGGCCCAGAAGCTGGGATCGGTCTTGGCGCGCTCGTATTCCGCCTCGAGCGAAAGGATCAGCGGCATCAGCGTTTCGCTGACGAAGCGGCCGCCGAAAATGCCGAAGCGGCCCTGTTCGTCCGGGCAGGTCATGAAGCTGTTGATGAGATATTCGGCCATGGCTCTCCCCGGGCGCGGTCCTATGGATATTTGGGCATGAAAGAAGCCCGTCAGAGGGATTTCTTATATCCGATATGCGAGGCGGTAAAGCCGAGCCGGTCATAGAAGCGATGTGCGTCACCGCGGCTGCGGTTGGTGGTGAACTGCAAAAGCGTGCAGCCGGCGGCGCGGGCACGGGTCTCGGCGTCATGGACCAGCGCCTCGCCGATCCTTTGGCCGCGGCGGTCCGAGGCGACGCGCACGCCCTCGATCTGGGCGCGGCGGGCGGCGGAAAGCGACAGGCCCGAGATGAAGGTGATCTGGTAGCAGGCAACGATCTCGGCGCCGATCACGCCGAGGATCAACTGGTTCGCGCCCTCGGCCTGCATGGCATCAAAAGCGGCGAGATAGGGGGCAAGATCGGCGGTTTCCCGGCCTTGCCCCAGCACATCATCAGCCAGAAGCGCGACGACAGCGCCCACATCCGCGCGGGTCGCCGGACGAAAACCCAGAGCCGGCATCGTCGTCACAGGATCGGCGCGGTGGCGCGGGCGATGAAATCGCGGATGCGGTCGGGGTCCTTGACGCCCGGCGCGCTTTCGACGCCCGAGGACACATCGACCCCCGGCGCGCGGGTCAGCCGTAGCGCCTGGGTGACATTTTCCGGGGTCAGGCCACCGGCCAGCAACCAGGGCTTGAGGACCTGGCGCCCGGCCAGCAGCCGCCAGTCAAAGGCCAGCCCGTTGCCGCCCGGCAGTTCCGCATCCTTCGGGGGCTTGGCGTCGATCAGCAGCATGTCGGCGACCAGACCGTAATCCCAAAGCGCATCAAGGTCGCGCGGCTCGGCCACGCCCACGGCCTTCATCACCGGCAGGCCGGTCAGCGCCCGAACCTCGGTGACACGGGCCGGGCTTTCGCTGCCGTGAAGCTGGATCATGTCCAGCGGAACCTGGGCCAGCACGGTCTGCAACAGCGCGTCATCGGGGTTCACGAAGAGCCCGACCTTGGCAATGCCCAAGGGCACCTCGGCCGCCAGTGCCGCCGCCTGTTCGGGCGTCACATGGCGCAGGGATTTCGCAAAAAAGACAAAGCCCAGATAGCGCGCGCCGGCCGACACGGCGGCGGCAACCCCCTGGGGCGAGGTCAGCCCGCAGATCTTGACGGTGGTGGGCATGGTTCAGCGCGGCGCCGGCAGCGCATTGCCCGAGGCCGGGGCGGGCTTGCGCGCCCCCGCCTCGTCGAGAATCGCCAGAACCTCGTCCTTGGGGGCGGCATGGGTGCGGCGCAGGTCGCCCACCTCGCGCTGCAATCGCGCCAGATCATGGGCACGGGTCTTTGATTCGGCGCGCAGATGCGCCTCGCGCAGCCATTCCCAGACCAGCCCGACCAGAACGCCAAAGACCATGGCCAGAAACAGCGCCACAAAGGCCGGCATGGTCAGGGTCCATGCACGGCCGGTAAAGGCCGCGATGGTTTCAGGCAGCAGCCCGACCGTGACCGGGGCCCGGTTCGCCGCCGCGACAAGAATCAGCACGATCGCCAGAATGACGACGAAAAAGATCCGGATCGTGCGCATTGGTTCACCCCGTAAAAGCCGATGCGGCCAATCTGGCCTATTCGGCCTCGCCGTTCAACCGCTCACGCAGGAGTTTGCCGGTCTTGAAGAAGGGCACATGCTTTTCTTCGACACTGACAGATTCGCCGGTGCGGGGATTGCGCCCCTGTCGCGAGTCGCGCTTCTTGACCGAAAACGCGCCGAAGCCGCGCAGCTCGACCCGGTCCCCGCGCGCCATGGCGTCAATAATTTCTTCAAACACCGTATTCACGATGCGCTCGACATCGCGTTGGAACAGGTGTGGATTTTCCTCAGAGATTTTCTGGATCAATTCGGATCGGATCATTGCGGTTCCTGAATCTGGTGTTCCAACAATCGTTCCTGGCACGCTGATTGTAGAGACGGGCGCGCAGCAATCAATCACAGAACGCAGGCTAACTGAAATGGTTGCAGAATTTTTTCATACCGGACGGTTCGCCGGA
>JAGPGI010000104.1 GCA_018056045.1 Paracoccus sp. (in: a-proteobacteria) | reverse complement strand
GCAGCCGCATCTTCAGGATGCGGGCATGCAGTTGCTGCTTGTCGCGCAGCTCCTGCCCGGCGGGGGTCTTGAGGAAGGCGATCGAGGCCGCAGCACCCGCCGCCACCGCCGGCGGGATCGAGGTGGTGAAGATGAAGCCGGGCGCATAGGAGCGGATCGCGTCGGCCATCTTGGCCGAGGCCGCGATATAGCCGCCAAAGACGCCAAAGGCCTTGCCCAGCGTGCCGTTGAAAATGTCGATGCGGTCCGAGAGGCCGTCGCGTTCGGCGACGCCGCCGCCGCGCGGGCCATACATGCCCACGGCGTGAACCTCGTCCAGATAGGTCAGCGCGTTGAATTCGTCGGCCAGATCGCAGATCTGGGCGATGGGGCCGAAATCGCCATCCATCGAATAAATCGATTCAAATGCGATCAGTTTGGGCGCAGCCGGATCGTCCGCGGCCAGCAATTCGCGCAGATGGGCGACATCGTTGTGGCGGAAGATGCGCTTGGCACCGTCGAAGCGCTTGATCCCCTCGATCATCGAGGCGTGGTTCAGCGCGTCCGAATAGATGATCAGGCCGGGAAACAGCTTGCGCAGCGTCGAAAGCGTGGCGTCATTGGCGGTATAGGCGCTGGAAAACACCAGCGCGGCCTCTTTGTCATGCAGGTCGGCAAGTTCGGCCTCAAGTTCTTTGTGATAGACGGTCGTGCCGGAAATATTGCGCGTCCCGCCCGAGCCGGCGCCGGTCGCATCCAGCGCCTCATGCATGGCCTTCAGCACGGCCGGATGCTGGCCCATGCCCAGATAGTCATTGCCACACCAGACGGTGATTTCGGTCTCGGTCCCGTCGGGACGGGTCCAGACAGCCTGGGGATAGGCCCCCTTGCGACGCTCGATGTCGATGAAGGTGCGATAGCGGCCTTCCTCATGGAGCTTGCCAATGGCCTGGTCGAGGGCGGCGGAGTAGTCCATCTTGATCCCTTGCCTTGCTTTTACTTGCTTGCTTGGGGGATCATGCGCCGATCCCGCGGGTCTTTACTTGATAAGTATCAAAGTAAGGAAAATACAGGGCCAAATTGTCGCAATATCTCCTCGGAAACACCAAATTATCCCGAGAAAACAAGTCAGGAATGTGCAAATGCCGGATAGCGCCAAACTCGACGATATACTCGCAACCCTTGACGCGAGTTTACCACAGGCGCAGGCTCGGCTGCTCGAATTTCTGCGCATCCCCTCGATCTCGACCGACCCGGCGCATCGGGGCGATGTGCGGGCCGCCGCCGAATGGCTCTGTGCGGAACTGGTCGGGCTGGGGTTTGACGCCAGCATTCGCGACACGCCCGGCCATCCGATGGTGGTGGCGCATTCGCCAAGGGGCACGCGCCGGCCGGTGCTGTTTTACGGCCATTACGACGTGCAGCCGGTCGATCCGCTGGAGCTGTGGACCAGCCCGCCCTTTGAACCCGCCATCGAGGACACGTCCGCCGGCCCGGTCATTCGCGGCCGTGGCGCATCGGACGACAAGGGCCAGCTCATGACATTCGTCGAGGCGTTCCGGGCCTGGAAGGCGGTGCATGGCGCCCTGCCCTCGGATCTGGTGCTGCTATTCGAGGGCGAAGAGGAATCGGGTTCACCCAGCCTGCGCCCCTTCCTGCGCGAGAATGCCGATGAGCTGCGCGCCGGCATCGCCATGATCTGCGACACCAGCATGTATGCCGATGGCCGCCCCGCGATCACCACCCAACTGCGCGGGCTGCTGGGTCAGGAAATCACCATCCGCGCCGCCGATCGCGACCTGCATTCGGGCAGTTTCGGCGGGCTGGCCGCGAACCCGATTCAAGTGCTGGTGAACGCGCTGGCGACGGTCAAGGACGGAACCGGCCGCGTCACCCTGCCCGGCTTTTACGATGGCGTGCCGGAACTGACCGAGGAATTGCGCGCCAACTGGCAGGCGCTAGGCTTTGACGCCGGCGAATTCCTGTCGCGCGTCGGCCTGAAACACCCCATCGGCGAAAAGGGCCGCACGGCGCTGGAAATGGTCTGGAACCGCCCCACATTCGAGATCAACGGCATCACCGGTGGCTATACCGGCGAGGGGTTCAAGACCGTGCTGCCCGCCGAGGCCCGCGCGAAAGTCAGCTTTCGCCTGACCGGGACGCAGGATCCCGGACAGATCCTGCAGGCCTTCCACGCCCATATCCGCGCCGCGATCCCCGCCGATTGCACCGTCGAGTTCCACGGCCACGGCGCCAGCCCGGCCAGCCGCATGGACATCTCGGACCCGGCCTTCGCGGCGGCGAAACAAGCGCTGAGCGACGAATGGGGCCAGGACGCGGCCTATATCGGCGCCGGCGGCTCGATCCCCATCGCCGGCGATTTCAAGGAGATCCTGGGCATGGATTCGATGCTGATCGGATTTGCCCGCGACGACGACCGCATCCATTCCCCGAACGAGAAATACAATCTGGAAAGCTTTGCCAAGGGCGCGCGCAGCTGGGCGCGGATTCTGGCGGCTTTGGGGTAATTGCAGGATTTGTGAACGTGCGACGCGGCGGGGGGCAATCGATCCCCCGTCACTTTGGCATGATTTCGACTGCGATTCGTGAGACCATCACGTCATTCTTCAAAAATGCCGGTGGCGCGATGGAAGCATATATTCTTGTCGTGCTGTTGAGCTTTGCTCCGCAACAGCCGCCAAATCTTGTTCAAGTCGGCGAGTTCACAAATGTGCAAGCCTGTCAGCAGGCTGGCAATCAACCAGGAGCAAGGCTACGGCAAAACCTCGTTGAAGCCTGGTGCTTATCGAAACGCTGAGGTGAAGGCCGTGCCGGACGAAGAGCTCCGGCACACGTGAAAACCAGCAGGCTTCCTCCAGATTGGCTCGCCGCGATCAAAGACTATTCAGAGACTTTCTTCACGAATTGCGACTTCAGGCCCATCTGGCCGATGCCGGGAATCTTGCAGTCAATGTCGTGATCGCCGTCGACCAGCCGGATGCCGCGCACCTTGGTGCCGACCTTGACCACCAGCGACGAGCCCTTGACCTTCAGGTCCTTGATCACCGTCACCGTATCGCCATCGGCAAGGATATTGCCCACGCTGTCGCGCACGGAGGCCACCTCGGCGGTCGCACCCGGCGCCCATTCATGGCCGCATTCGGGGCAGATCAGCAGGGCATCCGCCTGATAGACATAGGCAGAGGAACATTCGGGGCACGGAGGCAGGGACTCGGTCATGGCTTCGCCTATAATGCGCCCAAGGCAGGCTGACCAGCGCCGCGCCCGATCCGCGAACAGAAAAAGGGCGCCCGAAGGCGCCCCATCATATCAGAATCGTCCAGCCAGCAGATCAGGCGGCCAGCCGGTCAGGCGGCGCGGGCGGTCAGCACGGTTTCGACCCGTTTCTGGGCGCCGGCCTCGTCCATGCCGCTGACGGCGGCGACTTCGCGGGTCAGGCGGTCCAGCGCGGCCTCGTAAAGCTGGCGCTCGGAATAGGACTGCTCGCGCTGGTCGTCATTGCGGTGCAGGTCGCGCACCACCTCGGCGATCGACATCAGATCGCCCGAATTGATCTTCTGCTCGTATTCCTGCGCGCGGCGCGACCACATGGCGCGCTTGACGCGGGCCTTGCCCTTCAGCGTGTTCAGCGCCTGCTCGACCAGATCGGGGGTGGACAGGCCACGCATCCCGATTTCGGTGGCGCGCGCGGTCGGCACGCGCAGCGTCATCTTGTCCTTTTCGAACGAGATGACGAACATCTCAAGGCGCAGCCCGGCGACTTCCTGCTCTTCGATCGACACGATCCGTCCAACGCCATGCGTGGGATAGACCACGAAATCGTCGGGACGGAACTCGGCTTTTTTTGTTTTCGACATAGGGCTTCCTTCGCATCGGCACCGCTTTGCGGCACAAACGACCCAAAGGGGGAACGATCCCCCTTATGGGCCAAGATAATTGTCCGTATCGTCCTGATCGGGCAGTAGATCAGGCTTGGCAGCACGCCAAACGGGCCGCAGATTGCGACCCGGCTGGCGGAATGTGACATCTATATATCACAAAAATCGCCCCGGTTCAAAGCTTTGCTGCAAGGCGGCACCAGCCCTATGTCTGGAAAAGATACTTGGAAATTCAATGACTCTGGAACTTGTGCCCACAGGGCCGGTGCCTGACGGGTGCGAATCAACCGCATCCGCCATGAGTCGGGTGATTAACCCTTTGCCCCCGGACGGACCAGAAAACTGCCCGGACAAATGCCGAAGTGGTGCAGCCTTGGCACAGTTTCGCGAGGGTTGAAACGCGCCCCGTCAGGACACGCTCAGTCGCCCTGTCCGGGCGCCTCCGAGAAATATTTCTCAAGCTTGCCGGCGACGCCGTCCATGTCCTGATAGCCGGGCATCGGATCTTTCTTGCGGGTGATTACCGGCCACTGCTCGGAATATTTGCGATTGAACTCGACCCAGCTTTCCATGTCCGGCTCGGTATCGGGACGGATCGCGTCGGCCGGGCATTCCGGCTCGCAGACGCCGCAATCGATGCATTCGTCGGGATGAATGACCAGCGTGTTCTCGCCTTCATAGAAACAGTCGACCGGGCAGACCTCCACACAGTCGGTGTATTTGCACATGATGCAGTTATCGGTGACGACATAGGTCATGGCGCGTATTTTCCTGTTTCCTGTGCGGCTAGTTACGCCCGTGGCGGCCGGCAATCAAGGCCGCCAGAGCGGAAAAGACGGTGATGCAGCGTTAAGGCGCGCGCCGGGAATGCTGTTCCGGGCCGAAGGCCGGCGGCAAAACGAGGTTCCGGCGCAAGAACGTCAGGCCTCGATTTCCTCATAGAGCGTGGCGGCCTCGGTCGCCGGGCCGCGCCTTTCGCCGGGCTGGAGCATCCGCAGCACCCGGACCCGGCCATGGGCCGAGACGGTCACGGTATCGCCCGGCCGCACCATCTGCGCGGGCTTGCGACAGGGCTGACCGTTCACGCGGATGCCCCCGCCGCCGATCGCCTCGGCGGCAAGGGTGCGGGTCTTGAACAGCCGGGCGTGATGCAGCCAGCGATCCAGACGGATCGCATCGCCGCCGCCCGCCTCACTCATGTCTTGTTCTTGAGCGAGGCAAGGATGGCGAAGGGGCTGTCGGGGTCCATCTTCTTCTCGGGACGCGGCGGACGCGCCTCGAAGCTCTTGGGACCGTCATGGCGCGGCTTGCCCTTGTTGCCGAACTTGCCCTTGGGGCCACGTTCGCCGCGTTCTCCACGCTCACCGCCCTGTTCGCCGCGCTTGTCGTCGCGACGCTTGCCGTCATGGCGCTTGCCCTCATGGGGCTTGGCGTCGCCCTGCCCCTCGGCCGGACGATCCCGGCGCGGGCCGCGTTCACCCTGCCCGCGCTCGCCGCGCGGCTGGCGTTCGCCCTGACCATGGCCCTGACCCTGACGTTCGCCACGCTCGCCGCCGCGCTGGGGATGGCGGTTGCCGCGCGGACGCGGCGCCCAGGTGAAGGTATAGAACACCTCCATCTCGGGCGCGGGCGCATCCATGTCCGCAGCAGCCTCGCCTTCGACAGCGGGCGCTGCCTCGGCCTCGGCAGCCTCCTCGGCGGCCTTGCGGGCGGCCTGCTCGGCCTCCCATTTGGCGCGGGTCTCGGCGGCCAGAACGCTTTCCTCTTCGGTCAGCGGATGCTCGTGATCGGTGGGATCGGCGGCCGCGACAGCCTCGGCCACCGGCGCGGCGGCAACCTCGGCACGGGCCTTGGCGCGTTCGCCACGCTCAGCCTTGTAGCCCAGACCGCCCATCAGCCCCGAGAACTGCTCAAGCGTCATGCCGGTGATCGACAGCATGTCCGCCGTCGCCTCGAACCCGGCGCGGCTGTCTTGCGTGCGCAGCATGTCGGCCAGACGCTCCAGCATGTCGATGCGGATCGCGCGGTCCCCCGCCGGATGATAGCCCGACAGCGTGTAATAGCCCTTGGGCACGTCGGGCAGGTTCGGGATCGTCACCAGACCGGGCGGCGGGCTTTCGGGGAACTCGGCCAGACCCTGATCCAGCCCCCAGAGCACCAGCCGCAGCCGGGTCGGCGCCGGCTTCAGCAGCGCCGGCTGGAAGATGGTGAACTGGCCAAAGCGCACGCCATGCTTGCGCAACAGGCCGCGCGATTCCTGATCCAGCTCCTTGACCTCATTGGCCACGCCTTCGCGCGGCAGGACGCCAAGCGCCTCGACCAGACGGAAGGCGAAACCGCGCGCCAGCCCGGTCAGCGTCTCGTCGTTTTTCAGCGCCAGCAGCGGCTCGAACGCGGTCGCGACCTTGCGGTCGATGAAATGCTGCAGCCGGCGGCGCACCTTTTCGATGATCTCCGGCCCGGCCTCTTCGTCCACGAAGGGCTCGACGCCCGGCTTCATCGGCTCGGCACCCTTCACCAGCTTGCCGACCGCGAAGCTGCCCCACATCAGGCCGCCCTGCTCGGTAAAGTCCAGCTCGGTATCGGGAGCGTTGTAGAACCTGTCGGCGCGCAGGTGGAATTCGGGGCGCAAAGCCTCATAGGCGGCACGCGACAGCATGCGCGCCTCGTCCCCGGTTGCGTTGGGATCGGCGAGAAAGCGGAAACCTTCCAGACGGCCGGCGAATTCGCCCTCGACCGTCACTTCGCCCTTGTCATTCACCTCGGCCAAAAGGCTCTCCTTTTGTTTGAGCCGGCGCAAAAGCACGGATGTGCGCCGGTCCACGAATCTTTGCGTCAATGCGGCATGCAATGCATCCGACAAGCGATCTTCTACAGCGCGCGTCTCGGCGCGCCAATGACTTTCGTCCGAAACCCATCCCGAACGCTGCGCGACATAGGTCCATGTCCGGATAAATGCCAATCGTTTCGACAATGTGTCGATATCGCCCTGCACCTTGTCGATGCGCTCGATCTGCGCGGCAAGCCAGTCGCCCGGCACGCTACCCTCGTGCAGGAAACCAAAAATCCGCGCCAGCAGCGTCGAATGCTCGCCCGCCGAGATCGAGCGGAAATCCGGAATCCGGCAGACATCCCACAGCAGGCGCACATCCTTGGGATGCGTCACCAGGTCGCGGATTTCGGGCAGCGCGGAAAGCGCCTTGAGCGCGCGCAAATCGTCCGCCTCGCGGCCGCGCGACAGCCATTCCGATTGCGGCGAGGTTTCAAGACTGGCGATCAGCCGCTCGATGGTGCCGAATTCCAGCGCCGCATTGCGCCACATCAGCCGCGAGATCGGGGCAAAGCGGTGGTTCTCGATCGCGTCGATCAGGCCTTCGTCCAGCGGCCCGGCATCGCCGGTGACGCCGAAGGTGCCGGGTTCGGTATGACGGCCGGCGCGGCCGGCGATCTGGCCCAGCTCATGGGGAAACAGCGGGCGATAGCGGCGGCCGTCGAATTTCTCGGTCGCGGAAAAGGCGATGTGGCGGATGTCGAGGTTCAGCCCCATGCCGATGGCGTCGGTGGCGACCAGATAATCGACCTCGCCGGCCTGATACATGGCGACCTGCGCATTGCGGGTGCGCGGGCTGAGCGCCCCCATGACCACCGCACAGCCGCCCTTCTGGCGGCGGATCAGCTCGGCCGTGGCATAGACCTCATCGACCGAAAAGCAGACGATGGCCGAGCGCGCCGGCATCCGGCTGATCTTTTTCGACCCCGCCCAGCTCAGCGTGGAAAAGCGTTCGCGGCGCATGAACTGCACGCCCGGCACCAGCGCGGCAATGGCCGGGCGCATGGTGTCGCTGCCCAGAAGCAGGGTCTCATGCAGGCCGCGCATGTTCAGCAGCCGGTCGGTAAAGACATGGCCGCGATCGGGGTCGGCACAAAGCTGGATCTCGTCGATGGCGACGAAATCGGCGCCGACCTCGGGCATGGCCTCGGTGGTGGCGACCCAGTATTTCACCCGCTCGGGAACGATGCGTTCCTCGCCGGTGACCAGCGCCACGACCG
>JAGPGI010000103.1 GCA_018056045.1 Paracoccus sp. (in: a-proteobacteria) | reverse complement strand
ATGCCGGCGCCGCCGGTAAACTGAACCTGCCGGCCCGCCGGCGTATTGTTGACTTGTGAACTGACAGCCGGCCCCGCCGCGCAGAGGATGGAGAGAGCGATGACGAGGTTGCCCCTGATCGCTGCCCTGGCGGGCCTGACGGTCCTTTCAGGTTGTATTCAGCGCGAAGAGATATTGCAGGGCGAAAGACTGGACCCGCGCGCCGTGATCTCGGCGGATGGTCCGGTGGCCGAAGGCGGCATCGTCACCTCGAATGCGGCGCTGTCGCTGCCGCCGGTGCGCGGCAATGCCGACTGGCCGCAGCGCGCCGGCAATGCCGCGCATGTCTCGGGCAACATGGCCATCGGCGCTGGCACTGGCCGGGTCTTTGCCGTCGATATCGGCGCCGCCTCTGACCGGCGCCACCGCATTACCGCCGACCCGGTCGTGGCGGCGGGGCTGGTTTTCACCATGGACAGCGGTGCCACCGTCACCAGCACGACCACCGGCGGCGGCCGGGTCTGGAGCACGGACCTGCGTCCGGCGGACGAGCAGGGCGGAAGCGCCTCGGGTGGCGGTCTGGCATTCGAGGGCAACCGCGTCTTTGCCACCACCGGCTATGGCGAACTGGTCGCCATGGATGCGCGCACCGGCGGCGTCGCATGGCGCCAGAAGGTGGATGCCCCGCTCAGCGGTGCGCCCACCGTCGCGGGGGGCGTGGTCTATGTCGTCGGTCGCGATGCCGGCGGCTGGGCCGTGCGCGCCAATGACGGCAAGGTGCTGTGGCGCGTCTTTGGCAATGACGCCATGGCGGGGGTGATGGGCGTGGCCGCGCCGGCCGTTTCGGGCAGCACCGTGGTGTTTCCTCAGGCCACCGGCCAGTTGATAGCGGTGGACACCGAGACCGGGGCGCAGATCTGGAGCGCCGATGTCGCAGGCTCGCGCATCGGCCGCTCGATCTCGCTGTTTCGCGACATGACCGGCGATCCGGTCATCACGGGCGGCGCGGTCTATGCCGGCACCAGTTCGGGCCGGACCGCCGCCTTTGATCTGGCGACCGGGGTCATGCAATGGTCGGCCCGCGAGGGGGCGTCGAGCCCGGTTCTCGCGGCCGGAAACTCGCTGTTTCTGGTCAACGATCAGGCGCAGTTGATCCGTCTTGACGCCAGCAACGGCGCCCGGGTCTGGGCGCAGAAGCTGCCCTACTTCACCGAACAAAAGGTCCGCAAGCAAAGCAAGGTCTGGAACCATTACGGGCCGGTTCTGGCCGGGAACAAGCTTTATATCGCCTCGTCGGACGGCTATCTGCGCGTGTTCGATCCGTCCTCGGGGGCGCTGATCGGCACCGCCGCGATTCCCGGCGGCGCTGCCGCTGCCCCCGCCGTCGCCGGCCAGACGCTTTATGTCGTCAGCCATGACGGCCAGTTGATTGCCTTCAGATGAGCTTTACCCTCGCCATTGTCGGACGCCCGAATGTCGGCAAGTCCACGCTGTTCAACCGTCTGGTCGGCAAGCGGCTGGCGTTGGTCGATGACCAGCCCGGCGTCACCCGCGACCTGCGCGAAGGGCAGGGCCGTCTGGGCGATCTGCGCTTCATCGTGGTCGACAGCGCCGGTCTGGAAATCGCCGATGACGACAGTCTGCAAGGCCGGATGCGCCGCCTGACCGAACGCGCGGTGGACGAGGCGGACGTTTGCCTTTTCGTCATCGACGCGCGCGTGGGCGTGACCTCGGCGGACGAATATTTCGCCGATATCCTGCGCAAGCGCGCCAAGCATGTCATTCTGGCCGCCAACAAGGCCGAGGGCCGCGCCGGCGAGGCGGGCGCGCTTGAGGCCTATGCGCTGGGTCTGGGCGAGCCCCTGCGCATCTCGGCCGAGCATGGCGAGGGGATGGACGATCTTTACCGCGTCCTGCTGCCTTTGGCCGAGGAATTCGAGGCTCAGAACATCCAGCAGGCCCCGGAAACCGATGTCACTGTCAGCGATGACGACGACGAGGATGCCGAGGATTGGCGCCCCTCGGTCGCGAAACCCCTGCAAATCGCGGTGATCGGCCGTCCGAATGCCGGAAAGTCCACGCTGATCAACAAGATCCTCGGCGAGGACCGGCTGCTGACCGGCCCCGAGGCCGGAATCACCCGCGATTCGATCAGCGTGACGACCGAGTTCATGGGCACGCCGGTCCGCATTTTCGATACGGCGGGGATGCGCAAACGGGCGCGGGTGACGGACAAGGTGGAAAAGCTGTCGGTCGCCGACGGGTTGCGCGCCGTGCGTTTCGCCGAGGTGGTGGTTGTGCTGCTGGACGTGGATATCCCGTTCGAACAGCAGGACCTGCGCATCGCCGATTTCGCCGAGACCGAGGGCCGCGCCGTGGTCGTCGCCGCGAACAAATGGGACCTCGAAGAGGACAAGGCGCACAAGCTCAATGAGCTGCGCGAGGCGTTCGAGCGCCTGCTGCCGCAACTCAAGGGCGCGCCTCTGGTCACGGTCTCGGCCAAGACCGGCAAGGGGCTGGACCGGCTGCACAATGCCATCCTCAAGGCGCATGAAGTCTGGAACCGCCGCGTCACGACCGCGCGGCTGAACCAGTGGCTGGGCGCCATGACCGAGGCGCATCCGCCGCCCGCGCCCGGTGGCCGCCGCATCCGGCTGCGCTATATGACGCAGGTCAAGACCCGGCCCCCGGCCTTCGTGGTGATGGCCACGCATACCGACAAGCTGCCTGACAGCTATGCGCGCTATCTGGTCAATGGCCTGCGGGTCGATTTCGACATGCCCGGCACGCCGATCCGGCTGACCTTCCGCGACCAGGGGACCAAGAACCCCTATCTTGACAAGGCCAACAAGATCAATCAGTCCGGGGCGCTCTCCAAGCACAAGGTGCGGCAAAAGCCCAAGGGCGCCTAGGTCGTCACCCGCACCAGCGCCACGGCGATGATGGCAATGGCCAGCACCGTCACCGTGGCGATGGCCGCATCCGTGGTGACCGTGCCGGCGGCGATCCCGATCAGCCCCCAGATCAGCGCCACGCTGAAGCCGATCCTGCGGCCCAGCCGCAATTGCAGGCTGACTGCCGCGACCGCACCGATCAGGATCGCGATGACGGCGGCGGCGGGTTGCGACAGATCCAGCCGGTCATGCAGCAGCGCCGCAAGCATCGACAGCCACACCAGCAGCGCCCAGCCGGCGGCAAAGCCAAGCGCCGAGCTGCGCCCGATCTCCTCTCCCTGCCGCTGCTCCTGCATCGCCGCGCGCAAAAGACCTGCCAGCGTCAGCGCCGCCAGCAGAAAGCCCGGCAGCGGATGGGCGGGGGCGATCCATGGCCAGACCGCGCCAAGCGCCAGCGCGGCGATCAGCGGCGCCTGGCCGGTGACATCCATCGGCGCGGGCGACAGCGCGCAGCGCAGCGCGTGATAGGCCAGCGCCGCCAATGTCATCACCAGCAGCGCCCGCATGCCGATGCCCTGCGGCTTCAGGAACAACCCCGACAGGTCGATCTGCGACGGCGTCGCGTCGAACAGGCGCGGCGCGGCCAGCATGCGTGCGGCCTCATCGGTCGGTATCCCGACCGCCGCGGCCCCCATATGCAGCGCAAAACCCAGCGAGCTGGCGACAAAGGCCAGCGTGGCAGCGATCAACAGGGCGGCGCCGGTGCGTGACATGGGCACAGAACGCCTGCCACGGGCGCCGGGTTTCGCCCTTTCGACTTGTCCGCGCGATTTCTGCCGCCGGGACCGGCTTAGATCAGCTGACCATCGGCACCCAGCCGGGTCTTGCCGCCCAGATAGGGATGCAGCGCCTCGGGCAGGCTGACCGAGCCGTCCGCCTGCTGGCCGTTTTCCAGCACCGCGATCAGCGTGCGCCCCACCGCCAGCCCCGAGCCGTTCAGCGTATGGACGAATTCGGTCTTCTTGCTGCCATCCTCGGGGCGATAGCGGGCATTCATCCGCCGGGCCTGAAAATCGCCGCAATAGCTGACCGAAGAGATCTCGCGATACTTGCCCTGACCGGGCAGCCAGACCTCGAGGTCATGGGTGATGCGGGCGCCAAAGCCCATGTCGCCGCCGCAGAGCACGATGGTGCGATAAGGCAGGCCCAGCCGCTCCAGCACGGTTTCGGCGCAGCGGGTCATGCGGTCATGCTCGGCCTCGCCACTCGCGGCATCGGTGATCGAGACCATCTCGACCTTTTCGAACTGGTGCTGGCGCAGCATCCCGGCGGTATCACGTCCGGCGCTGCCGGCCTCGGACCGGAAGCACTGGCTATGGGCTACCATGCGGCGGGGCAGGGTGGCCTGCTCGACCAGATCGCCGTTCACGGTATTGGTCAGCGTCACTTCCGAGGTCGGGATCAGCCACCAGCCTTCGCGGGTCTGATAGCTGTCCTCGCCGAATTTCGGCAATTGCCCGGTGCCTTCCATCATCTCGGAGAGCACCAGAACCGGGGCCCAGGTCTCGGTCAGGCCATGCTCGCCGCTATGCAGGTCCAGCATGAACTGCGCCAGCGCCCGCTGGATGCGCGCAACGGCCCCCCTCAACACGACGAAACGCGCGCCCGAGAGTTTCGCGGCGGTCTCGAAATCCATGCCGGGCTTGACGCCGGCGATCTCGAAATGCTCACGCGGGGTGAAATCCAGCGCGCGCGGCTCGCCCCAGCGGCGGATCTCGACATTGTCATTCTCGTCCTTGCCCGGCGGCACGCGGTCCAGAGGCAGGTTCGGAATTTCCAGAAGCAATTCGCGCAGTTTCGCGTCCAGCGCGCTGGCCTCGGCCTGCATCTGCTGGGTCTCTTCCTTCTTGGCGCTGACCAGAGCGCGCAGCCGCTCGAACTCGGCCTCGTCGCCGCGCCCCTTGGCGGCGCCGGCGGCCTTGCTGGCCGTGTTCTGCTCGGCCTGCGCCGCCTCGGCCGCGGCGATACGGGAACGGCGGTCGGCATCCAGCGACAGGATCTCGGGCGAGGCCGGAGGCAGGTTGCGAAGCGCAAGGCCCGCATCGAAAGCGGCAGGGTTTTCGCGGATGGCGCGGATGTCGTGCATGGCTGACCCGTTCCTGAAATGACTGGTGCGGCCCAGATAACGCAAGCCTGCGCCGGGTGAAAGCCTCAGGCGGAACGTCGCGCCTCGTCCAGCATCACGCGCAACACCTCAAAGAACCGCTCCGCCCCCGGATAGCCCTCAAAGCGCGCCACCTCCTGCCCGCCCCGCAGCAGGATGAAGCTGGGCGTCAGCCATGGCCGCCGGTCCAGCGCCAGCCCGTCGGGATAGGGCCCCTCGACATCGACCATGAACAGGGGCGCGGCCCGCCCCTCGGGATGCGAGCCATAGACCGGCCCGATCTCGCGATCCCATTGCGCGCAATAAACGCAGCCCGGGCGGCGCACCATCATCAGCCGCAGCCCCGGCGCGGCCAGAACCGGCCGGACGGCAAGTGCCAGCATTCCTCCCAGAACGAACCGCCTTGTCTGCATGACGCCCCCAAATCCTTCCCCAGACCTAGTTCGCGCGACCAGCGGTCGCAACCACCCGGCGTTTACATGTCTTCCATGTCCAAATATCCACGGGGGTGCGGGGGCAGTCAGCCCCCGCTGACCACCTCGCCACCCAAAGGGACCATATGGACGAGTTGACATGGACGATCTGATCGGGCCGCTGATACAGGGCGACCGCCGCGCGCTTTCCCGCGCCATCACGCTCATTGAAAGCACCCGCCCCGACCATCGCGCCCGTGCCGTGGCGCTGCTGGCGGAACTGCCCCGCCGTCAGGCTTTAAGGATCGGGCTTTCCGGCACGCCGGGCGTCGGCAAGTCGACCTTCATCGAGGCCTTCGGCAAGAGGCTGACCGCGCAGGGGCTCAGGGTCGCGGTCCTCGCCGTCGATCCCAGCTCAGCCCGCTCGGGCGGCTCGATCCTTGGCGACAAGACCCGGATGGAGACGCTGGCCCGCGATCCGAATGCCTTCATTCGCCCCTCGCCCTCGCAGGCGGAACTGGGCGGCGTCGCGCGCCGCACCCGCGAAACCGTGCGGCTCTGCGAGGCGGTGGGCTTTGACATCGTGCTGATCGAGACCGTGGGTGTCGGCCAGTCGGAAACCCTCGTGGCCGAGATGTCCGACCTCTTCATCCTGCTGCTGGCGCCGGCGGGCGGGGACGAATTGCAGGGCGTCAAGCGCGGCATCATGGAAATCGCCGACCTCATTTTGGTCAACAAGGCGGACGGGCCCCTGCGCGACACCGCCCTGCGCACGGTTGCCGATTACGCCGGCGCGCTGCGGCTCCTGCGCAAGCGCCCCTATGATCCGCCGGGCTTTCCGTGCGCCCAGCCGGTCTCGGCGGTGACCGGCGAGGGGCTGGACAAGGCTTGGGCCGCGATGGAGGAACTGACTGACTGGCGCCGCACGCATGGGCATTTCGACAGCCGCCGCGCCGAGCAGGCGCGGCAGTGGTTTCTGGCCGAGCTGCGCGCGGGCCTGCTGGCGCGGCTCGATGCGCCCGCAACCCGCGCCCGTCTGCGCGAGATGGGCGATTCGGTCGCCCGGGCCGAGATCGATCCCGATTCGGCCGCGACCCAAGTTCTGGACTGGCTGGGGGCCGGGTCGCGGGAATGACGGCGGCGCCCGACCTCTCCGGGCTGCTGGCCGGATGGCTCGGCCATGCGCCGCATCCGCTCTCGGGGCAGGCGGAGCTGGCAGCGGCGTGGATCGACACGCCACTGGGCGGCATGGTCTGCGTCGCGGATCGCCAGCGCCTGCATCTGCTTGAATTCATCGAGCGCCGGGCCCTTTCGACCGAGATGCGGCGGCTCGGGAAGGCCGCCCATGGCCGGATCGGGCTTGGCCGCACGGCGATGACCGATCGCGTCGAGACCCAGATAGAGGCCTATTTCGGCAAGAAAAACCTCGGCTTCGACCTGAGCCTCGCGCCCGGCGGCACGCCCTTTCAACGCCTCGTCTGGGACGAGCTGATGCGTATTCCCCCGGGCGTCACGATCAGCTATTCGGAACTGGCGCGGCGCATCGGCCGCCCCGAGGCCACCCGCGCCGTCGCCAGCGCCAATGGCGCCAACCAGATCGCGGTGGTGATTCCCTGTCACCGGGTCGTCGGTGCGGGTGGGGCGCTGACCGGCTATGGCGGCGGGCTCTGGCGCAAGCAGGCGCTGCTGTGCCATGAAGGATCGCGCGCCCCTGCCTGAGCGGGGCTGTCCGGGCGCAGGGTCGCGGGCGCAGGGTCATGGGCCAAAAACGCTTGACGTTCCCGCATCCACACCTTATCCCGCGCAACAGATTTCCGGGCGCTGCCACGCGGCGCCCTTTCATATTGCGGGCCTGCCCGCTGGATCGAATCGAAGGAACTAGATCATGTCGCGCGTTTGCGAACTGACCGGCAAAGGCCCGATGAGCGGCAACAACGTCTCTCACGCCAACAACAAGACCCGTCGCCGTTTTCTGCCGAACCTGAACGAGGTTTCGCTGATCTCGGAGAAACTGGGCCGCAGCTACCAGCTGCGCATCTCGGCCGCGGCGCTGCGCTCGGTCGACCATCGCGGTGGCCTTGACGCCTTCCTCGCCAAGGCGAAGGATGTCGAGCTGTCGGACCGCGCCCTGAAGATCAAGCGCGAGCTGGCGAAAGCCTGATCGGCTCCGCCTGGGCGGGCCAGTCGATTCGAGGCCTGCCAGCGGATGCAAGACGCCCTGCCGATCCGGCGGGGCTTTTTGCGTTTGCGCACCACGCGCATGTGACAAAGCGCGCCGCGAAACCGGGGTGCATGTGCCGCCCGCGCGCGCTAGCCTTAGTCGCGAATCGTGCCGGAGGCCCCATGAAACCGCTCATCCCCGCCCTTGTCGTTTTCGCCCTGATGCCCCTTGCCGCTGCGGCCCAAGGCGGGATCAGCATCCACGAGGCCTATGCGCGCGGCGCCAATCCGAAATCCGGTGCCGCCTTCATGGTGATCGCGAATGCCGGCCCCGAAGC
>JAGPGI010000491.1 GCA_018056045.1 Paracoccus sp. (in: a-proteobacteria) | reverse complement strand
TGGCCGAGAAAGGCTATGACGACAAGATGGGGGCCCGCCCGCTCGGCCGCGTGATTCAGGAAACGATCAAGAAGCCCCTGGCCGAGGAATTGCTGTTCGGCCGGCTGACCAAGGGCGGCGTGGTGAAAGTGCGGCTAGAGGATGACAAGCCGGTCTTCGACATCACCGGACCCGAGGCGCCCCGGATCAGCGGCAAGGCGAACCCGCCGCTGCTGACGGCGGGCTGATCCGCAAGCCTTGATCCGGTTTTACAGCCCACCGCCGCGCAATCTGCGCGGCGGTTTTATTACGCGCGCATATTGCGAAATATGAATTGCAAATAAATCTTCCGTGAAGCCATTCTCAGGTGTATTTATTGCAATCAGTTCATAAGGCCGATTCATTTTTTCCCTGCAAACGGGTCTCCCCAAATTGTTTTCCCTGCAAACGGGTCTCCCCAAATTGAAAAACCTTCTCTCTTCCGTACTGCTGCTGTCGACGCTGCTGGCTGCCACGCCGATAGCCGCCCAGGATAGCAGCGATCTGGCCAAGAAGCTGAGCAATCCGGTCTCGTCGCTGGTCAGCATGCCATTCCAGTATAATTACGATTCCGGCCTCGGCCCCGATGGCGAAGGCCATCGCAGCATCGTCAACTTTCAGCCGGTCGTTCCCATTGAGTTGAACAGCGAGTGGAACCTGGTCTCGCGCACGATCGTGCCCTTCATCGACCAAAGCGATGTCAGCCCCGGCACGTCGCAATCGGGCCTCGGCGATATCGTGCAGAGCATCTTCCTGTCGCCCAGCCAGCCGACGACAGGCGGCCTGATCTGGGGCGCGGGGCCGGTCTTTCTGTTGCCCACGGCCAAGGACGGGCTTGGTGCAGACCAGTTCGCGGCGGGTGTCACCGGCGTCGTGTTGAAACAAACCGGTCCCTGGACCTTCGGTGTGCTAGGCAATCACCTGTGGGATGTCGGCGGCGGCAGCGATGCGACCGATATCAGCGCGACCTTCGTGCAGCCTTTCATGAGCTATACCACGCCCGACGCGCTGACCATCAGCTTCAACGCCGAGGCGACCTATGACTGGGTCGCGAACGAGGCCACGGTGCCGTTGAACCTGATCGCAACGAAGGTGACCAAGCTCGGCGCCAATACCGTCAGCATCGGTGGCGGTGTACCCTATTGGGCTGATGCACCGTCGAATGGCCCCGAGGGCTGGGGCGCGCGGGCGATCGTGACCTTCCTTTTCCCGAAATAGGCGGCTCAGCCCTTCGCCTTCGCCTTCGCGGCCAGATCGCGGGCGATTCCATAGGCGCCCTTGATGCGGTCGGCATCGGTCGGCCAGTCGCGGCGAATGACGATCTTGTTGTCGGTCACCTTCGCCTGCCCGCGCTGATCGTGGATGAACTCCACCAACCCTGCCGGGTTCGGGAACTTGTCGCCGTGGAACTGGATCGTCGCGCCCTTGGGCCCGGCATCCAGCCTGGAAATATTGGCGCGCTTGGCCATGGCCTTGATGCGGATGACCAGCAACAGCGTGTTCACCTCGCGCGGCAGGGGGCCAAAGCGGTCGATCAGCTCGGCGGCAAAGCCCTCCAGCTCGACCTTGGTGGTCAGCTCGGCCAGCCGGCGATAGAGGCCCAGCCGCACGTCCAGATCCGCAACATAGCTTTCCGGAATCGTCACCGGCACGCCCAGATTCAGCTGCGGCGCCCATTCGTCCTCGGGCGTGCCCTCGATCTCGCCGGATTTCAGCTTGGCGATCGTCTCTTCCAGCATCTGCTGGTACAGCTCAAAGCCGACCTCCTTGATATGGCCGGACTGCTCCTCGCCCAGAAGGTTCCCGGCCCCCCGCAAATCCAGATCCTGCGAGGCAAGGTTGAACCCCGCGCCAAGGCTGTCGATGGCGCCCAGAAATTTCAGCCGCCGCATCGCCTGCGGGGTCAGGGGCACGCGCGGCTTGGTGGTCAGATAGCAATAGGCCCGCGTCTTCGAGCGCCCGACCCGTCCCCGGATCTGGTAAAGCTGCGCCAGCCCGAACATGTCGGCCCGCCAGACGACCATGGTATTGGCGGTCGGAATATCCAGCCCCGATTCCACGATGCTGGTCGCCAGCAGCACGTCATGACTGCCGTCGTAAAAGGCGTTCATGCGGCTGTCCAGATCGCCCGCCGCCAGCTGGCCATGGGCGACGATATAGCTGACTTCGGGCACGTGTTCCTTCAGCCAGTCCTCGACCTCGGGCAGATCGGTCAGGCGCGGCACCACGAAAAAGCTTTGCCCGCCGCGATATTTCTCGCGCAGCAGCGCCTCGCGGATGGTTACGCCGTCGAACTCACTGACATAGGTACGGATCGCAAGGCGGTCGACCGGCGGCGTGCCGATGATCGACAGATCCCGCACCCCGGTCAGCGACAGCTGCAGCGTGCGCGGGATCGGCGTTGCAGTCAGCGTCAGGACGTGGATGTCGCTGCGAAGCTCTTTCAGGCGTTCTTTATGGGCAACGCCGATCCCGCGCACGCTGCAGC
>JAGPGI010000102.1 GCA_018056045.1 Paracoccus sp. (in: a-proteobacteria) | reverse complement strand
GCCCTGCCTGTCGAATTCGTTTGGGTCGAGCTGGCGCCGCTGACCTTCGACGCCGCGCTGACCGGAACCATTCATGCCACGGATAATGTCGAGGTCGGTTTCCGCCTTGGCGGCAAGGTCATCGAGGTCCTCGTGCAAGAGGGCGATCCGGTGCACAAGGGCCAGCCACTGGCCCGGACTGACCCCTTGCAGCAAGAACAGGCCCGGCACGTCGCGCAGGCCGCTGTGGAATCGGCCACCGCGGCCGAGGCTCAGGCGCGTCAGGCGCAGATTCGGGCAGCCGCCATGCTGGAACGTGGCGTCGGCACTCGGGCGGCGCTGGACGGTGCAAATCAGGCGCTCTCGGCTGCGGTTGGCAGCCTGACGCGAGCGACCTCCGACCTGGGTCAGGCCGAAAGGGCACTGGCCGATACCGTGATCCATGCGCCCAGTGATGCCATCGTCACCGCCCGCATGGCCGAGCCGGGCCAGATCGTCGGCGCGGCGCAGGCGGTGGTTTCGCTGGCCTCGGCAACGGGGCGCGAGGCGGTGTTCCGCACCCCGGACTCGCCGATGCTGCGCGACGCGATCGGCGCGCCGGTCACCCTGTCGGGTATCGACTTTCCCGACCTGCACATGACCGCGCGGGTCAGCGAGATCGCACCGATCGTCGATCCCGGCACCGGCGCGGTCACCGTCCGGGCCATCATAGACAACGCGCCGGCCAATACCGGCCTGTTGGGCGCGGCGGTGCGCGGCGCGATCCACTATCCGGCCGGCTCGGGCATCGCGGTGCCCTGGACGGCCCTGACCGCAGCCAATGGCGAGGCCGCCGTCTGGATGGTCGACAAGGACGACCGTGTCTTCCTTGTCCGCGTGGCGATCGAGCGGTTCAGCAATGGCAAGGTCATCCTGCGCGAGGGGGTCGCCCCCGGCCAGATCGTGGTCGGCGCCGGGTCACAACTGCTCTATCCCGGCCGCAAGGTCAGCGCCGTCCCAGATGTCAGGACAGGCCAATGACGCGCAAAGCCGCCTTGATCACGGCGCTGGTCGTGGCGCTGATTGCCGGCGCCGCGGCGCTGGCCATGCAGCAGCACGCCACCGAGCCCGGAACCGCCACCGCACCGCGCCCGGTCGCCAGCATCATTGTCGACGATCAGCCCCTGCCCGCGCATTCGGTCCCCGGCACGATCACCGCCAAGATCGAGGTCACGTTGGGCTTTCAGACCCTTGGCCGCGTCACTGCGCGCCATGTCGATGTCGGCTCGGTCGTCCGTCAAGGCGAGGTGCTGGCACGGCTGGACCCCGACGACTTGCAGGGCAAGGTTCAGGCCGCGCGGGCCGCCGCCGAATCCGCCAAGGTCGAGTTGCAAACCGCGCAGGCCACGACCGCGCGCACCCGCGCCCTGGCCAAGCGCGACGTCGCCTCGACCGCGCAGCTCGAGCAGGCCGAGCGGGCATTGGCCGCCGCCGAGGCGGCCGACCAGCAGGCGCGCTCTGAGCTGATCCGTGCGCTTGACGCGGCGGGTTTCGCGGATATGCGGGCACCCTTCGACGGCGTCATCAGCGCCGTCTATGTCAATGCCGGGGCGGTGGTCATCGGCGGCGAGCCGGTGGTCCAACTGGCCGCGCAGAAAGGCCGCGAGGCCGTCATCGACCTGCCCGAGGCGGCCGTGTCGCGGGTCGGGCTGGATGACAGATACGAGGTCTGGACCGAAAGCGACGCAAGCAACCGCCAACCGGCACGGGTCACGCAGATCGAGCCGGTCACCGACGCGGCCACCCGCACCCGCCGGGTCCATCTGGCGCTGGCCGATGACGACAGTCTGCGACTGGGGGCGCTGATCCGCGCCCGCCCGCTGGCCACGGGCGCGCCGATGCTGGCCCTGCCGGTGGCCGCCATCCTGACGCGGAACGGGCAGGAGCAGGTCTGGATCGTCACCCGCGGGAATGGCTCCGCCACGGTCGATCTGCGCACCGTCAGGACCTCGGGTCCCGTGCTTGGCGACCGCATCAGCATCGCCGCGGGGATTTCCGCCGGCGACGAGGTGGTGATCCGCGGCATCCATTCCCTGACCCCGGGCCAGCCCGTCGGGCGAAGCGTGGCGCCATGACCGGGTCGCGCTTCAACCTCTCGGACTGGGCATTGCGGCACCGTTCGCTGGTGTGGTTCCTGCTGATCGTGTCGATGGTCGCCGGCACGCTCAGCTATCTGCGGCTGGGCCGCGAAGAGGATCCGAACTTCACCATCAAGGTCATGGTGATCAGCGCCGCGCTGCCCGGCGCCACGATCGAGGACACACTCCAGCAGGTCACCACCCGCATCGAAACCAAGCTCGAGGAGCTGGACGAGCTGGATTACACCCGCTCGGTCACCATGCCCGGCCAGTCCGTGGTCTATCTTGAACTGGACCAGACCATAAACAGCGCCGACACGCCCGAGATATGGAAGCGCGTCCGCAACATGATGTCGGACATCCGTCCCGAATTTCCACAGGAATTTCAGGGCTTTCACTTCGACGACGATTTCGGCGACGTGTTCGGCAATATCTATGCCTTCACCGCCGACGGCTTTACCAAGCGCGAGCTGCGCGACCGGGTCGAGGATATCCGCAAACAGATCCAGGCTCTGCCCATGGCCGGCAAGACCGCATTGCTGGGCGTCCAGAAAGAGGAGGTATATCTGGAATTCTCGTCGGCGCGGCTGAGTGCGCTGGGGGTGAACCAGAACCAGGTGCTGCAGACGCTGGCGGTGCAAAATGCCATTGCCCCTTCGGGCATCGTGCAAGCCGGCCCAGAACAGGTGCTGGTCCGGGTGGGCGGCCAGTTCGACGATGCCGCCGCGATTGCCGCGGTGAACCTGCGCGTCGGCGACCGCTTCTTCAATATCGGCGACGTGGCCACGGTGCGGCGCGGCTATGAGGACCCGCCCAGCGCGCTTTTCCGCTTTGATGGCAAGGACGCCATCGGCATCCAGATCGGCATGCGCGACGGCGGCAATATCCTTGAATTCGGCAAGCAGCTCGACGCGCTGATGGAGGGCGTGACGCGCGATCTGCCGCTGGGGATCGAGATGACCAGGGTCGCCGACCAGCCCCATGTCGTAGACGAGGCGGTCAGTCATTTCGTCCGGGCGCTGGTCGAGGCGGTGGCCATCGTCCTTTTGGTCAGCTTCGTCAGTCTGGGTCTGCGCGCTGGCTTTGTCGTCACCTTGACCATCCCGCTGGTGCTGGCGATCACCTTCGTGGTTCTGGACGTTTACCAGATCACCCTGCAACGCATCTCGCTGGGGGCGCTGATCATCTCGCTGGGGCTGCTGGTGGACGATGCGATGATCGCCATCGAGACGATGATCTCGCGGCTTGAATATGGTGAAAGCCGGGAACGCGCGGCCAGCTATGCATGGACCTCGATCGCCTTTCCGATGCTGACCGGGACGCTGGTGACGGTCGCGGGCTTCATTCCCATCGGTCTGAACAGCTCGGCCGCCGGCGAGTTCACCTTTTCGCTGTTCGTGGTGATCGCGGTGTCGCTGATTGTCAGCTGGATCGTGGCGGTGCTGTTCGCGCCGCTTCTGGGCGTCACGCTGCTGCCGGCTAAAATGACCCATCACGCCGACCGCACGAGCTGGCTGCGGCGGATCTTTCACCTGCTGCTTCTGGCCAGCATGCGCGCGAAATGGCGCACCATCGCCATTACCGTCGTGCTCTTCGCCGCCTCGGTCTATGGCATGCGCTTTGTCGAGCAGCAGTTCTTCCCGACCTCGGACCGGACCGAAATCCTTGTCGATGTGAACGAGCGCGCCAATGCCTCGATCGCCAAGACCGACGCCGACATCGCAGCGATCGAGCGCATGCTGGCCAGTGAAAAGGACGCGCTGTTCTGGACCTCCTATGTCGGGCGCGGCGCCCCGCGCTTCATTCTGTCGATGGATCTGCCGACGCCCGGCCCCTATCTTGGCCAGATCGTCATCCAGACCCCCGACCTTGCCGCCCGCGACCGGCTCAAGGCCCGGCTGCGTGAATTCGGCCAGCGCGAATTGGTCGGGGTCGATCTGTATCTCAAGAATCTGGAGATCGGGCCGCCGGTCGGCAAGCCGGTGCAATACCGTGTCTCGTCGCCCGATCTGAACGAGGCGCGCAATGTCGGGCGCGATCTGGCCGCATTGCTGGCGACCGAGCCGCGCCTGCGCGACATCACGCTGGACTGGAACGAGCCGGCGCGGGTCGTGCGCCTGCTGGTCAATCAGGATCAGGCGCGCCAGCTTGGCATCACCAATGACGATATCTCGGCCTCGCTGGCGGCGACGTTTACCGGGCGCAGGATTACCCAGATCCGCGACGGGATCTTCCTGGTCAATGTCGTCGCCCGCGGCGCCGAGGCCGACCGCACCTCGGTCGATTCGATCCAGAACCTGCAGCTTGCCACCGCCAGTGGCACGCCGATCCCGCTGACCGCGCTGGCGACGCTGGAATTCGGCACCGAACTGCCCTTGATCATGCAGCGCGACGGCATACCGACCGTAACGGTGCGGGCGGATATGGCCGGCAAGGACCAGCCAGCGACACTGGTCAATGCCCTCGCCGGGCGGATCGCAGAGTTTCAGGCCGGCCTGCCGCAGCAGGTCCGGATCGCGATTGGCGGCACGGTCGAGAATTCGGTCGAAAGCCAGCAGCCCATCGCGGCGGTGGTGCCGCTGATGCTGCTGATCATCGCCACGCTGGTCATGGTCCAGATGCAAAGCTTCCGGCTGAGCTTCATCGTCTTTGCCACCGCACCGCTGGGGCTGATCGGCGTGGTGGCGACATTGCTGCCCTTTGGCGTGCCGATGGGCTTCGTGGCGATTCTGGGTGTGCTGGCGCTGGGGGGCATCCTGATCCGCAACTCGATCATTCTGGTCACCGAAATCCAGGTCCTGATCGGCCGGGGTCACAGCACATGGAACGCCGTCTTCGAGGCCTCGGACAGCCGCGCCCGACCGATCCTGCTGACCGCCGCCGCCGCCAGTCTGGCGCTGATCCCGATTGCGCGGCAGGTGTTCTGGGGGCCGATGGCCTATGCGATGATGGGCGGCATCATCGCCGGGACGCTGATCACGCTGCTGTTCGTGCCGGCGCTTTACTGCGCTGTGTTCGGGGTCAAGTCGCCGGCCGGCGACGGCATGCCCGACCCCAGGGACATGCGGCTGGCCGCCGCGCATGAGTAAGCGCGCCATGGCCGGCCGGGGCCGGGGTCAGCCGGCGGCGATCTCGGCGCCGAACGCCGCGCCAAAGCGGTCCAGACGCGGCTGATCGAGATAACGCGACAGATCGCGCGGTCGGTCTTCGGCAATACGGCGCAGCAGCGATGTGCTGACCGAAAGCGGCTTGTCGGTGCCGTCCTCACCGCGATTGAGACGGCTCTGCACCTCGGAGAGACGGTCGTAAAGATCGCCCGAGGCACGCCCGGCCAGTGCCTTGCGCGCCGGATGCATGGGCGCGACCTCACCGGCGATGACGGCCAGAAACGCCTCGCCATAGCTTTCCAGCTTTTTCGCGCCGACGCCGTTCACGCGGGCCATGTCGTCCAGCGTCTGCGGACGCGACTGCGCCATCTCGATCAGGGTGCGGTCGGGAAAGATGACATAGGCGGGCACGCGGGCGGCCTCGGCCAGCGCGCGGCGCTTGGCCTTGAGCGCCGACAAGAGCGGCGCGTCCTCGTCGTCGACCTGAGTGCGGATGACCGTGCTGCTGCGTGTCCGGGCGGCAGGGTCGTGGCGCAGGGTGATGCGTTCCTCGCCACGCAGAACCGGATGGGCGGCCAGCGTGATCGCCAGCCCGCCATGGCGTTCCGGGTCGGGGCGGATCAGGTCAAGGCCCAGCATCTGCCGGATCACCACCTGCCATTGCGGCTTTGACAGATCGCGGCCGACGCCGAATGTCGGCAGCCGGTCATGGCCGCGCTGGTGGATACGGTCGGTCATGGTGCCGGTCAGCACGTCGATGACATGGCCCGCGCCAAAGGTCTGGCCGGTGCGCAGAATGGCTGACAGCGCCTTTTGCACGGCCTCGGTGCCGTCGAAGGTGTCGGGCGGGTTGTCGCAGATATCGCAATTGCCGCAGGGCGTGGGCGTTTCGCCGAAATAGCGCAAAAGGGCCACGCGGCGGCAGCCGGTCGCCTCTGCCAGACCCAGCAATGCGTTCAGCCGGACATGATCGGCGGATTTGCGGTCAGGCGGCGCCAGCCCCTCGTCGATCTGGCTGCGGCGCAGGCGGATATCGTCGGGGCCGTAAAGCGTCAGCGTCTCGGCCGGGGCGCCGTCACGGCCACCGCGACCGATTTCCTGATAATAGGACTCGATGGATTTCGGCAGGTCGGCATGGGCGACCCAGCGGATATCGGGCTTGTCGATGCCCATGCCAAAGGCCACCGTCGCCACGACGATCAGCCCGTCCTCGCGCTGAAAGCGGGTCTCGACCTCGCGGCGGGCCTCGGCCTCCATGCCGCCGTGATAGGCGACGGCGGCCAAGCGGGATTCGTTCAAGGCCTGGGCCAAGGTCTCGGTCTTGGCGCGGGTGCCGCAATAGACGATGCCCGATTGGCCCCGGCGGGCGGCTGCGAAATCAAGGATCTGCCGGCGCGGCCCGTCCTTGGCCTGAAAGGCCAGATGGATGTTCGGCCGGTCGAACCCGCGCAGAAAGATCTGCGGCGCGTCACCGTCAAACAGCCGGGCGACGATTTCGTCGCGGGTCTCGGCATCGGCGGTGGCGGTAAAGGCCGCCAGCGGCACAGCCAGCGCCCGGCGCAATTCGCCCACGCGCAGGTAGTCGGGGCGGAAATCATGGCCCCATTGGCTGACGCAATGCGCCTCATCGACAGCGATGGCCTGCACGCCGGCGCGGCGCAGCATCGGGATCGCCGCCCCCGAGGCCAGCCGCTCCGGCGCCATGTATAAAAGCCGCAGCTCACGCGCGTTCAGGGCGCGGATCACCTCGGAATTCTCATCCTCGGAATTGCCGCTGGTCAGGGCGGCGGCGGCGACGCCGGCCTCGGTCAGGGCGCGCACCTGATCGCGCATCAGGGCGATCAGGGGCGAGATCACCACCGTCAGCCCGTCGCGCATCAAGGCGGGCAGCTGATAGCACAGCGACTTGCCCCCGCCGGTCGGCATGATCGCCAGCACGTCGCGGCCCATAGCCACGGCATCGACGATTTCCTCTTGCCCGGGGCGAAAGGCGTCAAAGCCGAAGACCTGCCGCAACAGGGGCGCGGCGGACATCCTAGACCCCGTAGAACCAGCCGGCGTTATTGATCAGCGCGCGTTGCAAGATGATGACGCCGATAAAGACCACCAGCGGCGCCAGATCCAGCCCGCCGGTATTGGGCAGGATCCTGCGGATCGGCGTATAGAGCGGCTCAAGCAGGCGGTTCAGCCCGTTCCATATCTGCCAGACCAGCGGCTGGCGCAGGTTCAGCACCTGAAAGTTGATCAGCCAGGACATGATGATATGGGCGATCATCACGAACCAGACGACGTCGAGTATCAGCATCAAAGCTTCGTAGATCGTGCCCATTCGGCCCCCTTCCGGCTGTCACGCGACAGGTAAGCCAGCGGCAAGCGTTTCGCAAGCCATTGCCCGGCCATTGCCCAGCTTGCGCGCGGTTTGGGCCCGGCCTGGCGCAGCGTCCCGGATTGACGCCCCCTTGCGCTCTGGTTAGCCCAAGTGGCGCCCAAAAGGCAGGAGAAGCCCATGTATCCGTTGCTGCGTTTCGCCAAGGAAATGCTGAAATACCGCCGCGCGCCGCGCATCGGCCTTCTGGAGGCGCATGTCTCGACCCATCGCTGCTGGCCATGGGATCTGGACCCGTGGATCGAGCTGAACAACGGCCGCACCCTGACGCTTTACGATCTGGGTCGCATCCCGATGGCGGTGCGCACCGGCATCGTCGACATCCTGCGCCAGAACCAGTGGGGGTTCACCGTGGCTGGGAACTCGGTCCGGTATCGGCGGCGGATCAAGGCCTTCC
>JAGPGI010000490.1 GCA_018056045.1 Paracoccus sp. (in: a-proteobacteria) | reverse complement strand
TTCCGCCTTCGTGCGCGGGCTCTGGCGCGATGAGATCATTCCGGTGCTGAGCCCTCCGCCCGGCGTCGATCTGGGGGCCTATGCCGAAGCGCTGCAGGCGCGTTACGCCAATCCCGCGATCCGCCACAGGACATGGCAGATCGCCATGGATGGCAGCCAGAAACTGCCGCAACGCATCCTTGGCACCATCGCCGAGGCCCGCGCCGCTGGGCGCAAGGTGCCCGGCCTGACGCTGGCCGTGGCGGCATGGATGCGCTATGCCTCGGGTCGCGACGAAAAGGGTCAGCCGATCGAGGTCAAGGACCCGCTCGCGCAGCGCCTCGCCGCCTTGTGGCGGGACGATCCGGCAGCGACGGTCGCGGGTTTTCTGGCGCTGGCCGAGGTGTTTCCGCCCGCCTTGCGCGACGATCCGGGTTTCGCCGCCGACCTGACCGTCGCGCTGACCGCACTGATCCGCGACGGTGCTAAAGCCAGCCTGAAAGGGGCCAGCCATAAAGGAAATGACCATGCCTGAACCCTTGATCCTGAACCCCGCTGACAATGTGGCGATCCTGACCGAAAAGGGCGTCGCCGCCGCCGGTCACAAGATCGCCCGCCGCCCCATCGCCAAGGGCGCCGAGGTGGTGAAATACGGCCAGGTCATCGGCTATGCGACCGAGGACATCGCGACCGGCGCCCATGTCCACAGCCATAATTGCGTCTTTGGCGATCATGGCCGGGACTATCATCCCGGCGCGGGGTTGGCGGCGGCGCGGGCGGGGCTGGCCGCGCGCAAGGATCCGGCCTTCACCTTTCAGGGCTATCGCCGTGCCGACGGCTCGGTCGGGACGCGCAACTTTCTGGCGCTGGTCGCGACGGTGAATTGCTCGGCTACCGTGATCCGCCGCGCCGCCGAGGAGATTCGCATCGAGGGCGCGCTGGAGCCCTATCCCAATGTCGATGGCGTCGTGGCTTTTGCCCATGGCACCGGCTGCGCCATGGCCGACAAGGGGCCGGGCTGGACGGCGCTGCAACGGGTGCTGACCGGCTATGCCGGGCATCCGAATGTCGGCGCGGCGCTGTTTGTTGGTCTGGGTTGCGAGACCATGCAGATCGCCCGCATGAAGCAGGAACTGGGGCAGGCCGCGCGCTTTCACGGTTTGACCATTCAGGATACCGGTGGCACCCGCAAGACCATCGACGCGATCAAGGCCCGCATCCGCGAGATGCTGCCGGCGCTGAACGACGTGCATCGCGAAACCGTGCCTGCGGGCGCCTTGAAGATCGGGCTGCAATGCGGCGGCTCGGACGGGTTTTCCGGCATCACCGCCAATCCGGCGCTGGGTCTGGCCAGCGATATTCTGGCCGCGCAGGGGGCATCCATGGTGCTGGCCGAAACGCCCGAGATCTATGGCGCGGAACGGCTGCTGCTGGACCGGGCCGTCTCGACCGAGGTGGCCGACAAGCTCTTGGAAAGAATCCGCTGGTGGGAGGATTACACCGAAAAGAACGGTGCCTCGATGGACAACAACCCCAGCCCCGGCAACAAGGCGGGCGGGCTGACCACCATTCTGGAAAAATCGCTGGGCGCGGTCGCCAAGGGCGGTAATGCTCCGCTGGAGGCCGTGCTGGACTATGCCGAGCCGATCACCGCGCCGGGGCTGAATTTCATGGACACGCCTGGTTATGATCCGGTCTCGGCCACCGGCCAAATCGCGGGCGGGGCGCAGCTGATCGTCTTTACCACCGGGCGCGGCTCGGCCTTCGGCTCGAAACCCGCGCCGACGATCAAGCTGGCGACCAATGACCGGCTGGCCGCCGCGATGCCCGACGATATGGACCTGAATTGCGGCGATGTCCTGAGCCAGCGCGTGGCGCTTGAAGACAAGGCCCGCCAGATCGTCGATCTGATTCTGGCCACCGCCTCGGGCAAGGCCAGCAAAAGCGAGGCGCTGGGGCTTGGGGACCACGAATTCGTGCCATGGCAGATCGGCGCGACGATGTAATCGCCGCGCCTTTCGTCTATAAGGCGCCCGCAGCCTCGACGGCAGCGGGCACCAGCGCACCGCGATGGCGGATCACCTGCCGGCTGAGCCTGTGCCCTGCGCGGATCGCGTCGGCGCAATCCGCGCCTTGCAACATTGCCGCCAGATAGCCGGCATTGAAGCTGTCGCCGGCCGCTGTCGTGTCGACCGGCGTATCGGGTGTCAGCTCCGGCAGATCGCCCGCGCCCTGTGATCCACCGAAGTGCATCGGGCCGCCGCCATTCTTGACCACGACATGACCCGCGCCCAGATCCAGATAGCGCCGGATCGTGGCGGCGGCATCGACATCGCCGAAATGCGTGGCCTCGTCGTCGAAACTGGGCAGGACCAGATCGGCGCCCGAGGCCGCCGTCTCGATCCCTGCGCGCATCGCCGCCGCATCCGGCCAAAGGCGCGGGCGCAGGTTGGGGTCAAAGACCACCATCGTGCCTTGGGTCCGCGCGCGCGCCAATGCGCCACGCAGATTGGCGCGGCCCCGTTCGGACA
>JAGPGI010000489.1 GCA_018056045.1 Paracoccus sp. (in: a-proteobacteria) | reverse complement strand
AATCCGACCAGCATCGAGACCGGCCGCTTTCGCGCCTATGCCGATGGCGGCGTGAACCGTGTCTCGATGGGGATGCAGACGCTGAACGACGACGATCTGCGCCGCCTTGGCCGCATGCATTCCGTGGCCGAGGGACGCGCCGCGTTCGACATCGCGCGCGATTGTTTCACGCGGGTCAGCTTTGATCTGATCTATGCGCGGCAGGATCAGGACCGCGCCCATTGGCGGCGCGAACTGATCGAGGCGCTGGCCATGGCCGTCGATCATCTTTCGGCCTATCAGCTGACCATCGAGCCGGGCACCGCCTTTGGCGCGCGCCACGCCAAGGGCGGGCTGAAAGGTCTGCCCGACGACGATCTCTCTGCCGACATGTATCTGGACACGCAGGAAATCTGCGCGGCGGCCGGAATGCCCACCTATGAGATTTCGAACCATGCCCGCCCCGGCGCCGAAAGCCGGCACAACCTGATCTATTGGCGACAGGGCGACTGGGCGGCCATCGGGCCGGGCGCCCATGGCCGGCTGACACTGTCATCGGGCCGCTGGGCGACCGAAGCCCATCGTGCGCCCGGCGAATGGCTGGCCGCGGTCGAGACGCGCGGCAATGGCGACAGCCTGCGCGAGGCCTTAGCCCTGTCCGAGCGGGCGATGGAATATCTGCTGATGTCCATGCGCCTGACCGAGGGGATGGATGTCGCGCGCTATCTTGCCCATGGCGCGGAATTGCCGCAGGGTCGCGTGACGGATCTGGTCGGGCTGGGGCTGGTCACGCAGACCGGCGGGCGGCTGGCCGCGACGGCGACGGGGCGGCCGGTTCTGAATGCGATCCTGCGGGAGCTGGTGGATTAAGATGCAGTTGTTCTGGTTGATCCTCGGCTGGATCGCGGCGATCCTTGGCGCGATCGGGCTGTTCCTGCCGGTCGTGCCGACCGTGCCGTTTCTTCTGGTCGCGGTCTTTGCCTTTGCGCGCTCATCGCCGCGACTGGCGGCCAGGATCATGCGTCATCCGAAATTCGGCCCGCCGATCCGGGCATGGCGCAAGCGCGGCGTGATCGGGCGCGGCGCCAAGATCTGGGCGGTCCTTGCCATGGCGGCGGGGGTGGGCTGGGCGCTGTGGCTGGGGCTGGACCCCCGCATCATCACCGTGCAGGCGCTGACCTGCACCGTCATCGGCGCATGGCTGGTGACCCGCCCCGAAGCCTGAGCGCGGGCCTAAGCAGCCAGCATTACAACCTTTTGCCCACTTGCCTGCCCGCCGCCCCGGCGCGAACCTTGCGCTATCAGTCGTCTATGGGGAGGTATGGCCATGGCAGACACATCCGGCGTCAAGATTCATCCCGCCGTCGATAACGGCATCAAGCCGGGTAATCCCGGCTTTTCCGGCGGCACGCTGCATTGCAAGTGCAGCTCCAACCCGGTGCGCGTCGCCATCAAGGCGCAGACGGCGCATAACCATGTCTGCGGCTGCACCAAATGCTGGAAGCCCGAAGGCGCGGTCTTCAGCCAGATCGCCGTCGTTTCCCGCGATGCGGTCGAGGTGCTGCAGGGCGCCGAAAAGCTTGAGGTGGTCAACCGCGACGCGCCGATCCAGCGCCATCGCTGCCGCGATTGCGGCACGCATATGTATGGCCGCATCGAGAACAAGGACCATCCCTTCTATGGTCTCGATTTCGTCCATACCGAACTGTCGGACGAAACCGGCTGGTCGGCCCCGGAATTCGCGGCCTTTGTCAGCTCGATCATCGAATCGGGGGTCCAGCCGTCACGCATGGACGGTATCCGGGCCCGGCTGCGGGAACTGGGGCTGCAACCCTATGACGCGCTGTCGCCGCCGCTGATGGATGCCATTGCGACGCATATCGCCAAGCGAACTGGCGCATTGCCGGCTTGACCCGCCGCCGCCGGGAACGGCATCACATGGGACCTGGGGGCCGGGAAACCGGCCCCCGTCGGCATGATCGAATGACAGATCCCGGGCCAACCCGCCCGACCAGCTAAGGAGAAAGCAGATGAGAACACGCGCCGCCGTCGCCCTTGAGGCCGGAAAACCCCTGGAGGTCATGGAGGTCAATCTGGAGGGCCCGAAGGCCGGCGAGGTGATGGTCGAGATCAAGGCCACCGGCATCTGCCATACCGACGAATTCACCCGCTCGGGTGCCGACCCCGAGGGGCTGTTTCCCGCCATCCTCGGCCATGAAGGCGCGGGTGTGGTGGTCGAGGTCGGGCCGGGTGTGACCTCGGTCAAGGTCGGCGATCACGTGATCCCGCTTTACACCCCCGAATGCCGGCAATGCGCGTCCTGCCTGTCGGGCAAGACCAACCTTTGCACCGCGATCCGCGCCACCCAGGGCCAGGGCCTGATGCCGGACGGCACCAGCCGGTTTTCCATGCTGGATGGCACGCCGATCCATCACTACATGGGCTGCTCGACCTTCTCGAACTATACCGTGCTGCCCGAGATCGCCGTGGCCAAGGTGCGCGAGGACGCGCCCTTCGACAAGATCTGCTATAT
>JAGPGI010000488.1 GCA_018056045.1 Paracoccus sp. (in: a-proteobacteria) | reverse complement strand
GCGATCAACGCCGTCCGAGCGGTTGCAGAAATCGCATGGCAAAAGCCATTTGAGCGCGGATGTGCGTATAGGGCTTTCTTGGCAAGCAGATGCGCCGCGAACAATTAAGAACCACCTTCGGTTGCACGTCAGAACGGCAGTGAATCCAATAATTGGCCGTCGTCCTATATCCGGGCTGATCAAAAAGGCCACCATAGTGGCGCTGGGCTCAAACCAAACGAGATGCAGACCCGGCCTTTTCTGCCCCATTTCCGCACCTGCAAAGCCCGGACGCGGGACCGGCCCGCGCCCGCCGCGCGCATCAGGCCCGCGTGACCACCAGCGTGGACCAGTCGCCGTAATCGTCGCGCCGCTCCAGCACCAGGCCGCCGGCGGCATAGGCGGCGGTGACCTCGTCGGCCTGGGTGGTCAGGATGCCCGACAGGATCGCCTTGCCGCCATGGGCGACATAGCGCGCCATGTCCGGCACCAGATCGATCAGCGGCTGTTTCAGGATATTGGCGAAAACAAGGTCATAGGGGGCCGCGCCCTCGATCAGCGGATGATCGAAGCCCACCGCCTCGACGCATTCGACGCGCCCGTCCAGCCCGTTCGCGATGACATTGGCGCGCGCCGTATCGACCGCCACCGGGTCGATGTCGCCCGCCAGCACCGTGACCGGAAAGACCCGCGCCGCCGCCATCGCCAGAACGGCGGTGCCGGCGCCGATATCGACGATGCGATGCGGGTTTTCGCCCGCCACCACCATTCGGTCCAGCGCCAGCAGGCAGCCGCGCGTGGTGGCGTGATGGCCGGTGCCAAAGGCCATCGCCGCCTCGATCAGCAGGGACTGCGCGCCCTCGGGGATCTGGTCGGCATCATGGCTGCCATGGACGAAAAAGCGCCCGGCCTCGACCGGGGCCAGCTCGCGTTTGACATGCGCGACCCAATCCACCTCAGGCAGTTCCGAGATCAGAAAGGGCGGCGCCCCCCAGGCGGCGGCCAGCAGCGCCAGCGCCACCTCGTCGGGGGCCTCGGTGAAGTAAAGCCCCACCTCCCAGCGGTCCGAGCCGTCCTCGATCTCGAACACACCGCTGCCGACGGGCTCGGGGGTCAGCTCCTCGCCCAGTTCGGCCAGCGCCTCGGCGGCCTCGCGTCCGGCGGTATGGGTCAGCGCAGTCCAGGTGGCCATCAGATTCCCTCGGCAATATCACTTGCATGCGCTTTGACACCGGTGCCGCGCAGGCCGCAATAGCCATCGGGATAGCGGTCAAGATATTGCTGGTGATCCGCCTCGGCCGGATAGAAGGGCGCGGCGGGCACAATCTGGGTGGTGATGTTGGGGAATCCGCCCACCGCCAGCCGGTTGCCGTAATCCGCCTTGGAGCGTTCGGCGGCGGCACGCTGGCTGTCGGTGAAATACATGATCATCGACCGGTATTGCGAGCCGACATCATTGCCCTGACGGTTGCCCTGCGTCGGGTTGTGGTTTTCCCAAAAGATCTGCAGCAGCCGGTCATAGCTGATGCGCGAGCTGTCAAAGATCACCCGCACCACCTCGGCATGACCGGTGCCGCCGGCGCAGACCTGCTTGTAACTCGGGTCGGCGACGGTGCCACCGGCAAAGCCCACCTCGGTCAGCCAGACGCCGTCAAGCTGCCAGAACAGGCGCTCGACGCCCCAATAGCAGCCCATGCCGAAAATCGCCTGATCGAAGCCCTTGGGCATCTCGGCATCCAGCGGGCGACCGAAAATCCTGTGAATCGGGGCAGTCATGTTGGCTCCTGTTTCCGAAAGCGGTTGCCGCAAATCTAGGTACGGGCCTAGCTTGGCGCAACGCCGCAGGCCCGTCGCCACGCGCGGCAAGGCAGAAAAAAGGACCGCCATGCGCCCCGGAGCCCGAAACCTGATCACCGATGTCGCGGGCCTGACGGTCGGCAATGCCCGGGACGACCTGCTGCGATCGGGGGTGACCGTGCTGACGGGCGCCGCGCCCATGGCCTGCGGGGTCAATGTCATGGGCGGCGCCCCCGGCACGCGTGAGACGGAACTGCTGGCCCCCGACAAGCTGGTCAGCGAAGTCGATGCGCTGGTGCTGGCGGGCGGCTCGGCCTTTGGGCTGGCGGCCTGCGACGGCGTTTCCGAAGGGCTGCGCGCCATGGGGCGCGGCTTTCCGGTCGGGCCGGTGCGCGTGCCGATCGTGCCCGGCGCCATCGTGTTCGACCTGTTGAACGGCGGCGACAAGAACTGGACGGCCAATCCCTATCCGGCGCTGGGGCGCGCGGCGCTCTCCTCCGCCACGCGCGATTTCGCCATCGGCAGCGAGGGCGCGGGCACCGGCGCGCTGACCCATCGCTGGAAAGGGGGCTTGGGTTCGGCCTCGGTGGTGCTGGCCTGCGGCATCACCGTCGGCGCAGTGGTGGTCGTCAATGCGCTGGGATCGGTGACGGCGGGGGACAGCTGCCAGTTCTGGGCCGCCCCCTGGGAAATGGGCGATGAATTCGGCGGGCTTGGCCTGAGCGGCCCCTATGACCCCA
>JAGPGI010000002.1:20908-26918 GCA_018056045.1 Paracoccus sp. (in: a-proteobacteria) | reverse complement strand
GCCGCGGCGTTTCAGCCCGACAAGGTTCAGCCCGTCCAGATGCCCGCGCGGCCCCTGCACAAGGCCAAAGGGGATCACGTCGGCGGTGACCATGGTCACCGCGCCGATCATCGCGCCGCGCCCGATGCGCACCCATTGATGGACGCCCGACAGGCCGCCGACGATCACGTCATCCTCCAGCACGCAATGCCCCGCCACCGAGGCATTGTTGACCAGAATCACCCGGTTGCCGATCTGGCAGTCATGGGCGACGTGGCTTCCGGCCATGAACAGCCCGTCATCGCCGACGCGGGTGACGCCGCCGCCGCCCTCGGTGCCGGGATTCATGGTGACATATTCGCGGATGCGGTTGCGGGCGCCGATTTCCAGACGCGCGCGTTCGCCCTTGAATTTCAGGTCCTGCGGGATCTCGCCGACCGAGGCAAAGGGAAAGACCACGGTTTCGTCGCCGATCACGGTCTCGCCGGCGACGACGACATGGGATTTCAGCACCACGCCCCGCCCTAGCGTGACCTGAGGACCGACGACGCAGAAGGGGCCGATCTCGCAGCCCTCACCGATCCGGGCGTCGGGATCGACCACGGACGAGGGATGGATGGCGCTCTCAGCCATTTTCGCCCCGGCTCAGCATGGCCATGATCTCGGCCTCGGCGGCCAGTTCGCCATCGACGATGGCGCGGCCCTCGAATTTCCAGACCTTGCCGCCGCCGCGCAGGGTTTTGACATGCAGTTCCAGCACGTCGCCCGGCACCACCTTGCGGCGAAAGCGGCATTTGTCGATGGACATGAAATAGGTGCCCATGCCCTTGTCGGCCAGATCAAGGCTGCAGCCGACCAGAACCGCCGAGGCCTGCGCTATCGCCTCGATGATCAGGACGCCGGGCATCACTGGCTCCTGCGGGAAATGGCCCTCGAAATGCGGCTCGTTCGAGGTGACGTTCTTGATCCCGACGCAGCTTTCCATCGGCACGATGTCGCGCACCTTGTCCACCAGCAGGAAAGGATAGCGATGCGGCAGGATCCGCTTGATCAGCGCCAGATCGGCTTCGGTCGGCGGGATGTAGGTGGTCTCGTCGGCGGCCATGCGCGTTCCTCTTGGAGTGTTTTCATTTGCCTAGCAACGGGGCGTCAACTTGGCAAGTTTCGCGGCCCTTCAGCCGGCACGACGCGACCATCCGCGCCCCTCGGCCAGCCAGCCGGTCAGCGCCAGTCCCGCGATCAGCATGAGCCAGCCCCATGCCGGCAGGATCGGGCGATGGGTCATGCTGCTGACCGAGGCCGCCTCGCGGGGCGTGATGCCGATCCAGTCGTTGCCGCCGACGCCCTGCCCATGCGCCGGGCGCCCCTCGCGCACCATGCGCAGCCGGGGGACGCCATCCGCAAGGTTCAGCACCGCGCCCCGCGTCGCCTCGACCAGAGGCGCGAATGCGGCGCCCGAGGCCACGGTTTCCTCGAATTCGCGGGGGGCGGCGGGACCCAGCGCCAGAACGCGGGTGATCTCGCCATCCGTCAGCCGGTAGAGGCCCGGACCCGGCGCGATCCAGCGCGCCGAAAAACGGCCGGGGCCGGTTTCGGTCAGCGGCAGCGTCAGGGTTTCGCCATCCGGCCGGGTGATGCGGATCGGGCTGGCGCCGCGCTCCATGGTGCGGCGGGTGATGGTGACCGTCAGCCCGTCCGAGACCTCGGCGGTCAGCGCCTCTTCCTCGAGATCGGGCTCCTTCATCGACCAATGCGCGATGCGGCGCAGCAGCTCGAGCTGCGGGCCACCGCCCTCGAAGCCGCGCCCCCAGAGCCAGACCTGATCCGAGGTCAAAAGCGCCACCCGCCCCTTGCCCACGCGGTCAAGGATCAGCAGGGGCGCGTCATTGGCGCCGGTCATCACCACCTGTGCACGCGGGTTCGGGATCACCTGCGACATGCGCAGCCAACGCCCCCAATGGTCGTCCCGCCCCTCGCGCGGGGTGCCGGTCAGCCCGGCGGTGACCGGGTGGCGGTCGCCCTCTTCGGTCAGGCGCGGCAGGAACGGCTGGTCATAGACGCGGCCGGTCGGGCGTGCGGGCAGGATCGCGCCCAAGGGCGACAGGTTCAGGCTTTCGACAGTCGACATTTCGGGGCCGGCGGCGACCAGCACCGCGCCGCCCTCTTCGACATAGCGGCGGATATTGTCGAAATATTGCGGCAACAGGATGCCGCGCACCCGGTAGCGGTCAAAGATGATCAGGTCGAAATCGCGGATCCGCTCCATGAACAGTTCCTGCGTCGGAAAGGCGATCAGCGACAGTTCGTCCACCGGGACCGCGTCCATCTTGTCTGGCGGGCGCAGGATGGTGAAATGGATAAGATCGACATTCGCGTCCGATTTCAGCAGGTTGCGCCATGTTCTTTCACCCGGATGCGGCTCGCCCGAGACCAGCAGCACCCGCAGCCGGTCATGGACGCCCTGGATCTGGATGGCGGCGGAATTGTTGCGGTCGGTCAGCTCGGGCGGGCTGGCCCCGGGCGCGTCAAAGCCGATCGAGACCACGTTCTGCCCGGCATGTTCGGGCACCACCGGCAGATCCAGCGTCACGCCCGCAGGCAGATCAATGCTGCGCGCATCCTGACCGTCGACCGAGATGTTCAGGCGCGACGGCATCTGCGCAACCTCGGGCGGGATGGCGCCCTGATCCTCTATCCGGACCCGGATGCTGACCGGCTGGCCGATCAGGCCATAGGCCGGGGCCTCCTCGATCACCAGCCGCCGATCCCAGTCGGCAGGCGTTCCGGTCAGCAGGACATGGACCGGCGCCGGCGCATCCGCCGGCAGCATCGCGGCGTCATGGGCCTGCCCGTCGGTGACGGCGATAATGCCGGCGACGCGTGTCTGCGGCTCGGCGGCCAGCGCGCGGGTCAGGGCGGTGCCGATCAGCGAGCCGTCGGGGTCGTCGCCCACGGTGACGCGGCGGATCTCGGTGCCCGGCAGGGCGTTCAGCTGCCGGGTCAGTTCCTCGATGGCGGCGTCGGCCTGTTCGCTGCGGCCCGGCAACGACTGGCTGGCGCTGCGGTCGTCGAGCAGGATCACGATATCGCTCAGCATGTTGCGCACGCCGGATTCAAGCGCCGGCCCGGCAAGGGCCGCCGCCGCGGCAAGGCCAGCGAGGCCGCGCCAGAACCAGCCCCGCAAGCCCCGCCACAGGGACCATAGCATGACCAGAACCGCCAGCGCCGCGACGCCCCCCACCAGCGGCCATGGCAGCAGAGGATCGAAATTCAGCCCGTTCACCGGATCGCCTCCTCTTGCCGCAGCCTGTCGAGCAGCGCGGGGACATGCACCTGATCGGATTTGTAGTTCCCGGTCATCACATACATGATCAGATTGACGCCAAAGCGGTAAGCCATCTCGCGCTGGCGCTCGCCGTCAAGGCCCGAGCCGACGCTGAACATCGGCAGGCCGTTTTCGTCCAGCGCCCATGCCTCGGCCCAGGAATTGCCGCCGATGACGACAGGCGAGACGCCGTCATTGAGGCTGCGAAACGGCACGCCCTCGGCGGCGGCGGCGTCCGCGGGCGGGGCCTCGGCCCAGTTGTCGCGGCCCTGATAGCGGCCGGGGAAATCCTGCAGCAGGTAAAAGGTCCGGGTCAGCACATGATCGCGCGGCACCGGCGCCAGCGGCGGAATGTCCAGCGGTGCGGCCAGCCGTTTCAGCGCCGCCGTCCCGTTCGGCCCGCCAAGCCCGGCAATGTCGCCGTCGCGGGTGTCGAACAGGATCATCCCGCCCGAGCGCAGGAAATGGTTCAGCCGCACATAGGCCTGCGGCGAGGGCGAGGGCTGATCATCGCTCACCGGCCAGTAGAGAAAGGTCAGCAAGGACAGATCGTCCCGGTCCAGATCAAGACCGATGGGCTCGCCCGGCTCGACCGTGGTGCGCTCGGCCAGCACCTGCGAGATGCCGCGCAGGCCCGCCGCCGAGATCTCGTCGATCTCGGGGTCGCCGGTTACGACATAGGCCAGCGCCACCTCGTCGGCGGCGCGGATCAGCCGTGGATCGGGCTGTTCCTGCGCCAGCACCGGCGTGGCGGCAAGGATCAGGGCCAGAATTGGGGCCAGAACTGGGGCTAGAATCAGGAAAATCCGTGTCATGCCAGCCCCCTTTGTCCGATGCCGCGCGCCAGCCATGCGCTGCCCAGGGCGTCCAGCGCAAACAGGACCGCCGCCAGCGCGATCAGCCAGCCGCGCAGGTCGAGCCCCGCCGTGCGCGCCGCATTTTCCACCCGCGCGCCGGGCCATTCGGCCAGCGCCAGGGCCCCGCCCGCATTCAGCGCCGCGACCCGCTCGCCCGCCCGGTAAAGCCCGGCTGGCGCGCCGGGAGCCGCGCCCCTGGCGAAATCGCCGGCCGAGACCGGCACCGGATCGGCCGGCTCCTGCGCGCGGCCAAAGCCGTCCAGCACCTGTTCGGGCGTCCAGAAGGTGTCGGCGGCGGGGGCGGTATCGGGCTGCGGCGTGCTGGCGCGGGCGGTCTGGACCAGACGCTGCAGCATCTCGACGAACAGGCCCGAGATCGCCAGATTGGTCCATTCGGCATTGGCCGAGGTGTGGAAGAACACCGTCTGCCCCTGCCCCACGGGGGCCCGGGTGACCAGCGGCGTGCCGTCGCTAAGCTGCGCCAGCACCTTTTGCGCAAGATCGGGCGCCGGCTCGGCCAGAAGCTGGGCGCGCACGGTGGCGTCCGCAGGCACGTCCAGCCCCGCGAAAGGCCCCTCGGGCGGGAAAGGCGCCAGCCCGCGCGGCTCGCCCCAGCTCAGCGCGCCGCCGATATCGCGCCCGCCCTCGCGCAGCGTGACCGGCAGGAAGGGTTCGTCCCGCAGCCGCTCGGAGGCAGCCATGCGCGGGCCGGCAAAACGCACCAGAAGCCCGCCCTTATCCAGCCATTCGGCCAGCGCCGGGCTGTCGGGCAGGCCGATCTGGTCGACCATGATCACCACATCGGGCGAGGCCTGCAGCACGTCCTCAAGCCCGCCTTCGATCAGGTCGGCGCTGGGAGCCAGCGCGCGGCGCAGGTAATGCAGCGGCGAGAGCAGCCGCTGGGTCTCGGTCGCGCGGTCGTCCCCGACCAGCGCCACCTTGCGCCGGCGCAGGCTGTCATCGGCCAGCACGATGGCCCCGGCGCTGCGCTGGCCCTCGATCTCGAAGCGGGCAATGCGGTTGCGCAGCTCCGAGGGCAGATCAATCTGGATCATCCGGGTGGTGATGCCGGATGCGGTTTCGGGCGCGGCCTCGTCGGGGCCGAGCCGCGCCAGTTCGCGGGGCGCGCCCTGCGGGTCAAGGCCGATGGCCAATATGGCGGGCGGCGTGCCGGGACTGGTGGCGCGCAGGCGCAGCGCCGGGCGGTCGCCGGCGACCAGCTCCAGCGACAGCCGCGCCGCGGCGGGCGGGACCACGGTCACCTCGCCCCGCGCGGACAGCGCCGAGAGCAGGCCCGCGCGGCCCGGATGTTCCAGCCCGTCGCTGAGCCACAGCGTCGAGATGCCCGATTGCGGCGCCCCGGCCAGCAGGGCCGCGGGATCGCCCGGATAGCGGGTTTCCCATGCGGCGGGGGTCAGGGCGCGCAGGCGGGCGGCAACCTCGTCCGCCGGCTGAAAGGGCAGCGCCCCGGTCGCCGCGCCATCCGCGACGATCATCGCCGCCGGCTGCCCCGCCCCCGAGGCGCGATCCAGCGCCCGCAGGACGCGGGCCTGACGTTCGGGCCAGTCGGGCGCAGCGGCCCAGCCTGCATCCATGACAATCAGCAACGGCCCCTGCCCGCCCTGATCGGGCAGCGGCTTCCAGACCGGACCGGCAAAGCCCAGGATCAGCGCCGCGATCGCCAGCACCCGCAGCAACAGCAGCCACCACGGCGTATGCCGCGCCACGGGATGCGCGTCCCTGAGCCCCAGAAGCAGCCGCGTGCCGGGAAAGCGCACCAGTTTCGGCACAGGCGGCATCACCCGCAGGATCAGCCAGATCGCCGGCAGCGCGATCAGCGCACCAAGCA
>JAGPGI010000002.1:0-20808 GCA_018056045.1 Paracoccus sp. (in: a-proteobacteria) | reverse complement strand
GGGCGGTTCGCGCCGCCGCTGTAATCCATTCCCGCCGCCGCCGAGACCCAGATCGAGGCCGATTGCGGCACCTCGGCCTCGCGGTCGCGGACGAACTGGCCGTCCGAGCGGGCCGAGCGGCGCCAGTCGATGCTGCGCGCGGTATCGCCCGTGGTCGCGGGCCGGTATTGCCAGAAATCCTCGCCCGGTCCGGCGCGGCGCTGGCCATGGGCGCCCGCCGTCAGCGCCGCCGCCAGCCGCTCGGCCGAAAGCATCAGCGCGGGCAGCCCGACCGACGCCGCCTCGGCGCCGGCGCGCAGCTCGGTCGGGGTCATGCTTTTGGGCGAAACGCTCACGCGGCGGCCTGCATCCGGTCATCCAGCAGCCGGGCGATGACCCCCTCGATGCTGTCGCCACGGGCGCGGGCGGCAAAGCTCAGCGCCATGCGGTGGCGCAGGACCGGCGCGGCCATGGCCTCGACATCGTCGAGCGTGGGGGCAAAGCGGCCGTTCAGCGCGGCGCGTGCCCGGGTGACCAGCGTCAGCGCCTGCGCGGCCCGCGGACCCGGCCCCCAGACCAGCGTGTCGGCCATCCAGCCCGGCGCCTCGGAGGCGCCGGGACGGGCGGCGCGAACCAGATCGAGGATCGCGTTCAGGACCGATTCTCCCACCGGCATGCGCCGGATCAACGCCTGTGCGGCGATCAGGTCATCGGGGGCGAAAACGGCATGCGCCCGGCCCTGCTCGGTGCCGGTGGTGGCCAGAAGGATCGCGCGTTCCGTATCGCGATCGGGATAACCCACGTCGATCTGCAAGAGGAACCGGTCAAGCTGCGCCTCGGGCAAGGGATAGGTGCCCTCCTGCTCGATCGGGTTCTGGGTCGCCAGCACATGGAAGGGCCGGCCCAGCGGGCGGTGTTCGCCGCCGATGGTGACCTCGGCCTCCTGCATGGCCTGCAAGAGCGCCGATTGCGTGCGCGGGCTGGCGCGGTTGATCTCATCTGCCATCAAGAGCTGGGTAAAGACCGGGCCTTCGATGAAACGAAATGCCCGGCTGCCGTCGGGCCGTATGTCCAGCACCTCGGAGCCGAGGATATCGGCGGGCATCAGGTCGGGGGTGAACTGGATGCGCGCGGTGTCCAACCCCAGCACCGTCGCCAGCGTATCGACCAGCATGGTCTTGCCCAGTCCCGGCTGGCCGACCAGCAGCGCATGCCCCCCTGACAGGATCGCCGCCAGAACCTGCTCGACCACCGCATGCTGGCCGACAAAGCGGCGCTCGACACTGCCGCGCGCTTCGGCCAGACGCGCGGTCAGAACCTGCACATCGGTTACCAGTTTGTGATCCTCGGCCATGACAATGCCCCGTTTCTGATTTACGACAACATGAATGACAGCCTTGGCAGGGTCCACAGGGAATGGCACGAGCGGGTGACAATAGCGTGACCGACGCGGCGGGCATCGCCGCCGCCGCAGGGCGCGCCGCAAGGCGTGGCCCGCCGCCCGTGCATCTGTGGAACCCGCCCTTTTGCGGCGATCTGGACATGGAAATCCGCGCCGATGGCAGCTGGTTCTATAACGGCACGCCGATCGGGCGGCCCGAAATGGTGCGGCTATTCGCCTCGATCCTGAAGCGCGAGGGGGACGCCTATTACCTTGTCACGCCGGTGGAAAAGGTCGGCATCCGGGTCGTGGACGCGGCTTTCCTTGCCGTTGACGCCGATATCGGCGCGGAGATCACCTTTACCACCAATGTGGGCGATCAGGTGACCGCCGGCCCCGACCACACCATCGAGATCCGCGGCACGCTTGACGCCCCCCGGCCCTATGTCCATATCCGTCGGGGCTTGTGGGCATTGATTGATCGCAAGACATTTTACCGACTGGCCGATGCGGCTATTCCGGGCCCGGACGGGCGTATGGAAGTGCACTCGGGAGGGGCGGTCTTTCCTCTGGAGATCTGAATATGGCGCGATTCGCCGCCAACCTGACCTATCTCTTTACCGAGCTGCCGATGCTGCAGCGCTTTGCGGCCGCGCGGCGCGCCGGTTTCGACGGGGTCGAGATCCTGTTTCCCTATGATCTCCCGGCCAAGGAGCTGATCGCGGCGGCGCAGGAATCCTCGCTGCGTTTCGTGCTGATGAACACGCCGCCGCCGAACTGGGCGGGCGGGCCGCGCGGTTTCGCCGCCGAGCCGGGCAACGAGTCACGCTTTCGCCGCGATTTCGAACGCGCGCTGCTTTACGCCGAGGCGCTGAAGGTCGCGCATCTGCATGTCATGGCCGGCAAGGCGCGGGGCTCGGCGGCGCTTGCGACCTTCCTGCGCAATCTGGAATGGGCCTGCGCGCAGGCACCCGGCACCAGCCTGACGATCGAGCCGATGAACCATACCGACATGCCCGGCTATTTCCTCAACAGCTTCGATCTGGCGGGCGAGATCATCGACGAGATCGACCAGCCCAATCTGGGCCTGCAATTCGACGCCTATCAGGCGCAGATGATCCATGGCGACGTGATCGACACATGGGAACGCCACGCCCGTAACGTCCATCACATCCAGATCGCCGGCTGCCCCGGCCGCCACGAGCCGCGCGCCGGGGAAATCAACTACGCGGGCTTTTTCCGCGCCGTCGATGCGGCGGGCTTCCGGGGTTGGGTGGGGGCGGAATACACGCCCCGCACCTCGACCGAGGCCGGGCTGCGCTGGTTGCGTTCCGCCTGACGGGGCCGGCGGGGCGGCTTACCGCCCGCGGATGCCATTCCACCAGCGGCGGACGCGGCCCTGCGCCTCGCTCGCCTCGCTGGCGATATGGTCGCGGGCCGCGTCGGCGCGGGCATCCAGCCGGTCCCATGCCTCATCGGCCGAGCGCACGGCCGGGTCGATGGTGCGCTCGCGGAACTGGTTCCACATCCGCCAGATCAGGAACAGGAAGGCGCCGATCAGCGCCAGGATCAGCTGCGCCGGCCAGTTGAAGGGCCGCACGTCTGGCCCCGCCACCGGCCGGACCGAGATCGCATTGGGATAGATCGACAGCCACGAGATCCGCCAGCCATAAGAGGTCACATTGACCCATCGCGGATCGGCGGCGGTGGATTTCAGGTCGGTCGCCTGCGCATGCAGGTTCGAGCTGTCATATTTGAAATAGGGCGGCCAGATCCAGCCGGTATCCTCGTTGCGATAGACATAGGGTTTGCCGTTCTGGCGCACCGTGTCGATGAAGCGCACATCCCGCTGGCCCTGCGCGTTCTGCACCGTGCCGGTATCGGGCGAGGCGTAAAAGAACGCGTTCGCCCCGATTTCGGTCAGCCGGTTATAGGTGTTGGTGATCCGCACCGTCTGCCGCGAGGGCAGCGCGTAATCCAGAAACAGGAACACGGCGACACCGAAGATCACTCCAAGAACGGTCAGGAACCAGCGCATCGGCGCCCCCTCAGTTATAATTCACAAAGACGATGATCGTGACGATCACCACCAGCGGCAAAACCAGCACCAGCCCGACAAGGCGCGCGCGCAGGCTCTTTTCGAACCCCCGCATCGAACGCTGCACGAAGGCAGCGCGTTCCCCGGTCGGACCGGCACGGTCGGGATGACGCCTGTCCCACTCATTTTCAAGGGATTCGCGGCGCAGGCTGCGCACATAGATGTAAATCAGCGCATAGAAGATCAGCTCGACGACAAGGACCAGCCCGACCAGGCGAAGAAATGCGATCATGATGCGGTCATCCGGTGGCGTCCCTCTGTCGTGCCCTGCACATGCTGGCATGAAACGGCTCGGGCCGCGACTGTCAATCGCCCCATTGCGGGACGGCGACGACAGGCCTAGCCTTTCGCCATGGATGCCCTTGCCCTTGAGATCGAAACCCGCCGCGACGACCTGATCCGCCTGACGCAGGATCTGATCCGCATTCCGACGCTGAACCCGCCGGGGCGGCATTACCTCGATATCTGCGAGTATCTTGCGGCGCGGCTCGCCCCGCAGGGCTGGGAATGCCGATTGGTCCGCGCCGAGGGCGCACCCGGCGATTGCGAGGAATTCCCGCGCTGGAACCTTGTCGCCTGCCATGATGCCGGGCGGCCCGGCGAATGCGTGCATTTCAACAGCCACCACGACGTGGTCGAGGTCGGCCATGGCTGGACCCGCGATCCCTTTGGCGGCGAACTGGACGAGGGCCGCATCTATGGCCGCGGCGCCTGCGACATGAAGGGCGGCCTTGCCGCCAGCATCATCGCCGCCGAGGCCTTTGTCGCCCTTTATCCCGACCATCCCGGCCGGATCGAGATCAGCGCCACCGCGGATGAGGAATCGGGCGGATTTGGCGGCGTGGCCTATCTGGCGGGGCATGGCGCCTTTGCCCATGTCGGCCATGTCATCATCCCCGAACCCTTGCACAAGGACCGCATCTGTCTGGGCCATCGCGGCGTCTGGTGGGCGGAAATCGAGACCCATGGCCGCATCGCCCATGGCTCGATGCCCTTTCTGGGCGACAGCGCCATCCGCCATATGGGCGCGGTGCTGGATGAAATGGAACGCAGCCTGTTTCCACTGCTGAAAACCAAGCGCACCGAGATGCCGGTGATCCCCGAAGGCGCAAAAAACTCGACCCTGAACATCAACTCGATCCATGGCGGCGAGGCGGATCTGGGCCCCGGCTTCACCGGCCTGCCCGCGCCCTGCGTCGCCGACCGCTGCCGCATCGTCATCGACCGCCGCTTCCTGATCGAAGAGGACCTTGCCGAGGTCAAGCGCGAGGTCACCACGATGCTGGAAGGCATCCGCGCGGAGCGCCCGAATTTCAGCTATGAGATCCGCGACATGTTCGAGGTCATTCCCAGCATGACCGACCGCGCGGCACCGGTCGTGCGTTCGACCGCCGCCGCCATCCAGCGCGTGCTGGGCCGCGAGGCGGGCTATGTCGTCAGCCCCGGCACCTATGACCAGAAGCATATCGACCGCATCGGCAAGCTGAAGAACTGCATCGCTTACGGCCCCGGCGTGCTGGATCTGGCGCACCAGCCCGATGAATGGGTGGGCGTGCAGGACATGCTGGATTCGGCCCGGGTGATGGCGCTGGTGCTGGATGATCTGCTGGAAACCGGCGCGGACCCGGGTCACGCGCCACACCAGCTTTGATGCCCGAGGACTTCTGAAATGGCCCGCCGGCATGGTCATGCGGCAGTGTTTCCGACATGCGCATCGTTGTGCCGATGAAAGCTGGCAACGCCCCGCCACCGCCTGATCCGCGCGGAAGTGGCGCTTTCCCAGCCCCGCCTTTCATGCGAATATGCCGGCAAACAGGCCCTCAGAAGGCCGCAACCGGGGCAGACCATGTCACAACGCCTGTCGATCAGCGCCATCGTGTTTTTCGTCCTGATGACGCTTCTGGGCGTCTATTTCGCCTATGCCGCCGTGCAAGGGCCATCGGGCATCCTGCGCCGGGTGCAACTCGAGGCCGAGACCCGCGACCTGATCCGCCAGCGCGACAGCCTGCAGGCCGAGGTGGACCAGATGCGCAACCTGACCCATCGCCTCTCCGACGAGTACCTGGACATCGACCTGCTGGATGAACGCGCCCGCGACGTGCTTGGCCTCGTGCGCGCCGACGAAGTCATCATCCGCTAGCAGCTTTCACGCTGAAACATCGGGCGCAGCCCCGCTCGGCCCCCGCAGCTTCGGCGAAACGCCGCGTGCGGGCGGCTTTTCGCAACCCGCCCCGCAGCAGATGCAGAAGGCCGGTTTACTTCCCCCGAAAGCTTGTCCTAGAGTTAGTTTAACGGTGAACTATTTCCGCCCCGAGGAGGAGGCCAGCATGGTCAGAAAGCCTGCAGCCAAGCAAAACAAGCCAAACGTGTCCAAGGACGAGCTTCTCCAATATTACCGCGACATGCTTTTGATCCGGCGATTCGAGGAAAAGGCCGGCCAGCTTTACGGCATGGGCCTGATCGGCGGCTTCTGCCATCTTTACATCGGGCAGGAAGCCGTCGTCGTCGGCATGGAGGCCGCGACCAAGGAAGGCGACAAGCGCATCACCTCCTATCGCGACCATGGCCACATGCTGGCCTGCGGCATGGAGGCGCGCGGCGTGATGGCCGAGCTGACCGGCCGCATCGGCGGCTACTCCAAGGGCAAGGGCGGCTCGATGCACATGTTCAGCCGCGAGAAGCATTTCTACGGCGGACATGGCATCGTCGCGGCTCAGGTGCCGCTGGGTGCGGGCCTGGCCTTCGCCGACAAGTATCTGGGCAATGACAATGTGACCTTCGCCTATTTCGGCGACGGCGCCTCGAACCAGGGCCAGGTCTATGAGACCTACAACATGGCCGAGCTGTGGGAGCTGCCGGTCATTTTCGTGATCGAGAACAACCAGTATGCCATGGGCACCTCGATGAAGCGCTCGACCAAGTCGACGACGCTGTTCGGGCGCGGCGAGGCCTTCGGCATTCCCGGCGAGCAGGTGGACGGCATGGACGTGCTGGCGGTCAAGGCCGCGGCCGAGAAGGCCGTCGCGCATTGCCGCGCCGGCAAGGGCCCCTACATCCTCGAGGTGATGACCTATCGCTATCGCGGCCACTCGATGTCCGACCCGGCGAAATACCGCACCCGCGAAGAGGTTCAAAAGGTCCGCGACGAGCGCGATCCGATCGAGCATGTGCGCGAGCTGCTGTTGCAGGGCAAGCATGCCAGCGAAGATGACCTCAAGGCCATCGACAAGGAAATCAAGGAAATCGTGAACGACTCGGCCGAATTCTCGAAGGAAAGCCCCGAGCCGCCGCTCGAAGAGCTGTGGACCGACATCTACGCCGAAGAGAAAGCCTGAGCGGGGGAACTGACATATGGCAACCGAAATCCTGATGCCCGCCCTGTCTCCGACCATGGAGGAAGGCACGCTGGCGAAATGGCTGAAGAAAGAGGGCGATGCGGTGAAATCCGGCGACATCATCGCCGAGATCGAAACCGACAAGGCCACGATGGAGTTCGAAGCCGTGGATGAGGGCATCCTCGGCAAGATCCTGATCGCCGAGGGCACCGAGGGGGTCAAGGTCAACACCCCCATCGCCATCATGGTCGAAGAAGGCGAAAGCGCCGATGCCGCGGTCAGCGCCGCACCCGCCGCCGCCGTCAGCACCGAATCGGAAAGCACGCCCGCAACCGTGGCCGCTCAGGCCGCACCCGCCCCGACCCCGGCGCGCGATGTCTCGCCCGACTGGCCGGAAGGCACGCCGATGAAGACGATGACCGTGCGCGAGGCCCTGCGCGAAGCCATGGCCGAGGAAATGCGCCGCGACAGCACCGTCTTCCTGATGGGCGAAGAGGTCGGCGAATATCAGGGCGCCTACAAGATCAGCCAGGGTCTTCTGGACGAGTTCGGCCCCAAGCGCGTCGTCGATACGCCGATCTCGGAAATCGGCTTTGCCGGCATCGGCACCGGCGCGGCGCTTGCCGGCCTGCGCCCCATTGTCGAGTTCATGACCTTCAACTTCGCCATGCAGGCGGTTGACCACATCATCAACTCGGCCGCGAAGACGCTTTACATGTCCGGTGGCCAGATGGGCGCGCCCATGGTCTTCCGTGGTCCGAACGGCGCCGCCGCCCGCGTGGGCGCCCAGCACAGCCAGGATTACGCGGCATGGTATGCCCAGATCCCCGGCCTGAAGGTGGTGATGCCCTATTGCGCCGCCGATGCCAAAGGCCTGTTGAAAACCGCGATCCGCGACGGCAACCCGGTGATTTTCCTTGAAAACGAGATCATGTATGGCCGCAGCTTCGAGGTTCCCGACCTCGAGGATTTCACCATCCCCTTCGGCAAGGCGCGCATCGCCCGTCCGGGCAAGGACGTGACCATCATCAGCTTCGGCATCGGCATGACCCATGCGCTGGATGCGGCTGAAAAGCTGGCCGCCGACGGCATCGACGCCGAGGTGATCGACCTGCGCACCCTGCGCCCGCTCGATTACGGCACGATCCTTGAATCGGTGAAAAAGACCAATCGCTGCGTGACCGTCGAAGAAGGCTTCCCGGTCTGCTCGATCGGCAATCACCTCTCGGCCTATCTCATGGAAAACGCCTTCGATTACCTCGATGCGCCGGTGATCAACTGCACCGGCAAGGACGTGCCCATGCCCTATGCCGCCAATCTGGAAAAACACGCGCTGATCACGACCCCCGAGGTCGTAGAGGCGGTGAAAAAAGTAACCTATCGCTAAGGGGGCAAAAAGATGCCGACTGAAATCCTGATGCCCGCCCTGTCGCCGACCATGGAGGAAGGCACGCTGGCGAAATGGCTGAAGAAAGAGGGCGACGCGGTCAAATCCGGCGACATCATCGCCGAGATCGAAACCGACAAGGCGACGATGGAATTCGAAGCCGTCGATGAGGGAACCCTTGGCAAGATCCTGATCGCCGAGGGCACGGCAGGGGTCGCGGTCAACACCCCCATCGCCATCCTGCTGGAAGAGGGCGAAAGCGCCGCCGATATCGGCAGCGCCAAGGCCGCAGCTCCCGCCGCCGCGGCCCCCAAAGCCGAGGCCGCACCGGCTGCCGCCGCAGCACCTGCGGCAGCGGCAGCCCCTGCCCCGGCCGCCCCGAAAGCCGCCGATGGCGGACGCGTCTTTGCTTCGCCGCTGGCGCGTCGCATCGCGGCTGAAAAGGGCGTGAACCTTGCCGGCGTGACCGGCTCGGGTCCGCATGGCCGCATCGTCAAGGCGGATGTCGAGGGCGCCAAGCCCGGCGCCGCCCCGGCCCCTGCCACTGCGGCCGCTGCCCCGGCGGCTGCCGCCGCTCCGGCGAAAGCCGCACCCACCGGCGCCTCGGCGGAAACCATCCTCAAGATGTATGCCGACCGCCCCACCGAGGAGGTCGCGCTGGACGGCATGCGCCGCACCATCGCCGCCCGCCTGGGCGAGGCCAAGCAGACCATCCCGCATTTCTACCTGCGCCGCTCGGCCAAGCTGGATGCGCTGATGAAATTCCGCGCCCAGCTGAACAAGCAGCTCGAAGGTCGCGGCGTGAAACTGTCGGTCAATGACTTCGTCATCAAGGCCTGCGCGCTGGCGCTGCAAGAGGTGCCGGACGCCAATGCCGTCTGGGCCGGCGACCGGATCCTCAAGCTCAAGCCCTCGGACGTGGCGGTCGCCGTCGCGGTCGAAGGCGGGCTCTTCACCCCGGTCCTGAAGGACGCGCAGCAAAAAACGCTGTCGACCCTTTCGGCCGAGATGAAGGACCTTGCGAACCGCGCCAAGACCAAGAAGCTGGCCCCGCACGAATATCAGGGCGGCAGCTTCGCGATCTCGAACCTTGGCATGTTCGGCGTCGAGAACTTCGACGCGGTCATCAACCCGCCGCATGGCGCCATCCTTGCCGTCGGCGCCGGCATCCAGACCCCGGTGGTCGAGGATGGCGAAGTGGTGATCCGCAATGTCATGTCGATGACGCTGTCGGTCGACCACCGCGTGATCGACGGCGCTCTGGGCGCGCAACTTCTGCAAGCCATCGTCGCACATCTGGAAAACCCGATGGGCATGCTGGCCTGACAGCATTCGGACATCGCCAACAATCACAAAGGGGGCCCAAACGGCCCCCTTTCTTTCATGAAGAAAATATCCCGGGGTCCGGGGCGGCGCCCCGGTGCCAGGCTCACTCCCCCGGCGCCCCGGGTGCGGCATTCACCCCCAGCCGCCGCGCCAGCCATCCCGACAGCCGCACCTGGCCGCCATGGACGACGGAAAACAGCGAGGGGACAAACAGCAGCGACAGCAGCGTCGAGAGCAACAGCCCGCCAATCACCGCGATCGCCATCGGCGCGCTGAACTCGGCCCCCTCGCCGGTCCCGATGGCCGAGGGCACCATGCCCGCCGTCATGGCAATGGTGGTCATCACGATGGGGCGCGCGCGCTTGTGAACCGCGTCAAGGATCGCCGCGCGCTTGGGGGTGCCCTCATCCATGGAGCTGACGGCGAATTCGACCAGCATGATCGCGTTCTTGGTCACGATCCCCATCAGCATCAGGAAACCAATCACCACCGCCATGCTGATCGAATTCCCGGTCAGGAACAGCGCCAGAATCGCGCCGCCGATGGCCAGGGGCAGCGACATCAGGATCGAGACCGGCGTGACGAAATTATGAAACAGCAAGACCAGCACGACATAGGTCAGCACCACGCCCGAGACCATCGCCACGGTGAAGGCCTGAAACACCTCGCCCATGATCTCGGCATCGCCCGAGGACTGGATCTCGGTTCCCGCCGGCAATTCGATCTGCTGCTCCAGCAGGCCGACCTTCGCATTGGCCGGCCCCAGCAGCGCACCCTCGGCCAGATTGGCAGAGATGGTTGTGCGATAGCGCCGGTCGTAGCGCTCGATCTCGGTCGCGCCGGCCGAGATGGTGATATCGGCCACCGCCTCAAGCGGCACCTGCCCGGCGGAACTCGGCACGCGCAGATTGCGCACCACCCACAGATCGCGCCGCGCCGCCTCGTTCAGGCGCACCATGATCGGGATCTGCTTTTCGCCGGTATTGAACTTGGCCAGATTGGATTCGTTCTCGCCGATGGTCGCCACGCGCAGGGTCGAGGCCAGCGCGCTGGCGGTGACGCCCAGCCGGGCCGCGACTTCGGGCCGGGGATGGATCTGGATCTCGGGCCGTTCCAGACTGGCCGAAGAGCTGACCCCCTCAAGCTCGGGCAACTCGGCCATGGCTGCCATCAGCCGCCCCGCCGCCTCAAGCGCGGCTTCGTCGCTGTCGCCCAGCACCGCCACCGACAGATCCGATGCCCCGGCCTCGTTCAGGAATTCGATGCGCATGTCGGGAATGTCGGAGAGAACCTGCCGCAGCTCGTCCTCGATGGCAAAGCTTGACCGTTCGCGATCATCCTTGGGGCCGTAATTCACCTGCAGTTTGGCGTCGGTAATGCCGCCATCGCCGCCATTGACAAAGACCGAGCGCACATCGGGCACCGCCACGATCCGCTGCGAGATCATGCGCGCGGCACCCGCGGTATCCTCGATGGTGGCGCCGGGCGGCAGTTCGATGGAAATCTGGCTGCGCCCGACATCCTGCGCCGGGATGAATTCGGTCGGCAGCAACGTCGCCGAATAAATCGAGCCGGCAAAGACCCCCAGCCCCATCAGCAGGGTGACGGTGCGATTGTCCATGGTCCAGCGCAGGACCGCCATCAGCCGGCGCAGGACCGGGCCGTCGCGTTCCTCGGCGACATGCATGTTGTCGCGCAGGAAATAGGCCGCGAGCATCGGCGTGATCAGCCGCGCCACCAGCAGCGAAAACAGCACCGAGACCGCGACCGTCAGCCCGAACTGCTTGAAATACTGCCCCGGAATCCCGCCCATGAAGCTGACCGGCGCGAACACCGCGACGATCGAGAAACTGATGGCGATGACGGTCAGGCCGATCTCGTTGGCGGCCTCCATGCTGGCCTGATAGGCAGGCGTGCCCATGTTGATATGGCGGACGATATTCTCGATCTCGACAATGGCGTCATCGACCAGAATGCCGGTGACCAGCGTGATCGCCAGCAGGCTGATCCCGTTCAGGGTAAAGCCCAGCCAGGCCATGACAAAGAAGGTCGGGATAATCGACAGGGGCAGCGCCACGGCGGCGATCAGCGTCGCGCGCCAGTTGCGCAGGAACAGGAACACCACGATCACCGCCAGCGCGGCGCCCTCGTAAAGCGTCTCCATGGTCGAGTGATAGCTGCCGGCGGTATGGGTGGTCGCATCGTCGATCAGCGTGATCCGCATGCCGGGATGGCGGGCCATGATCTCGGCCACGCGGGCCTTGGTGCCGTCCCCGGCCGCCAGATCGGATTCGCCCTTGCCGCGAAACACGCCAAAGGCCACCACCGGCTGCCCGTCCAGCAGCGCAAAGGTCCGTTCTTCGCTGGCGCCGTCCTCAACCGTGCCCAGCTCGTCCAGCCGCACCGTGCGTCCCATCATGCGGCCCTGCGCATCGGCCTGCCCGATCAGCACCGGCGTCGCCGCAAGCCGCGCCACGTCATCGGCCGATCCCAGCGCGCGGATGGAATATTCCGTCCCCGCCATGTCGCCGCGCCCGCCGCCCAGATCGATGTTCTTGGCCCGCAACTGATCCGAGATCTCGGCCGCGGTCAGCCCGAATGCCTGAATGCGCCCGGGGTCCAGTTCGACATTGATCTGGCGGTCGGCCCCCCCGATGCGGTCGATGCTGGCCACGCCCGGCACATCCGACAGATCGCGCGCCACCACGTCATCGACGAAATCGGACAGTTGCTCGATGCTCATGCCCGGATCGCTGACCGCATAGGTCAGGATCGCCATGCCGGAAACATCGATGCGATGGACCAGCGGCTCCATGATCGAATCCGGCAGGTCGGCACGGACATTGGCCACCGCATCCTTGACGTCGTTCACGGCGCGGTCGGTATCGGTCTCCAACTCGAACTCGACATAGATGCGGGCCGAGCTGTCGGTCGCGGTCGAGTTGATATGACGCACGCCGACGATGCTGGCGATCTCGTCCTCGATCGGCTGGATCACCTGCCGCACCAGTTCCGAGGGCGCGGCGCCCGGCTGCGAGACCACGATGCTGACCAGCGGCAGGTCGATATTCGGCATCGCCGTGACCGCCAGCCTGCTGAAGCTGTAAAGCCCCATCATCAGCAAGACAAGGAAGGCCGCGATCGCCGGCACCGGCTGCCGGATGGACCAGGTCGAGAAATTCATGGCGCCACGCGGACCCGGTCGCCGTCGCTGAAAAAGGCTCCGGCGCGGGCAATCACCTGCTCGCCCGGCTCAAGCCCCTCAAGGATTTCGCGTTTGTCCCGCCAGATCAGCCCGGCGCGGATCTCGCGCGTCTCGACCCGGCCATCGCGTACGACCTGCACCCGCTCGCCCGAGGCATCGGCAAGGATGGCGGCGGTCGGCACGGTCAGCGCCTCGCGCCGGTCGGTGGTGATCCAGCCCTGCGCGAACAGCCCCACCCGCAGCCGCGGATCGGCCGTCAGCGAAATCCGCGCCTGACCCAGCCGGGTGAGCGGATCGACCGAGGCCGGGACCAGCCGGATGCTGCCGGAGACAAGACCCAGCCCCGCGACCTCGATCTCGGCGGGATCGCCGGGCTTGAGCTGGCTCAACGCCGTCTCGATAACATCGGCGGCCAGTTCGATCTCGCCCCCCTCGATGACGGTGAACAGAGGACCGTCGCCGGTCCCGGACAAGGCGCCCAGTTCGGCATTGCGCTCGACCACCACGCCATCGACCGGGGTGACGATCTGCGCGTAATCCAGATCCAGTTGCGCCAGCCGGCGCGCCGCATCGGCCTGCGCCAGCGTCGCGCGCGCCACCCCCAGCCCGTTCGAGGCAACCGCCGAGGCCGCCTGCGCCGAGGCCTCGGCCGCAATCGCCTGATCCAGCACCGCCTGGCTAGCATTGCCGGATTTGCGCAAGCTGCGGGTGCGTTCAAGCGCCGAGGCGGCCTCGGTCAGCATCGCCACCGCGCTGTCGATCTGGCTTTCGGCCTGCCGCACTGCGGCCTCGGAGCGCTGATATTCGGCGGTGGCCTGCGCGAGGCGGGCCGACAGCACGTCGTCGGCAAGCCATGCCAGCCTGTCGCCCATGCTGACGCGATCCCCGACATCGGCGACGATCCCCTTGATCTCATGGCCGGTGACATTGGCATGAATCTCGACCTGCCGCCGCGCCACCAGCGAACCCGATACCGGCACCCGGGCCTCGATCCGGGTCGGTTCGGCGCGGGTCAGCGTCACCAGCGGCAGGTCCAGCGTGGGCTCGACCGCGCCGGCGGTCTGAGTCAGCGCGGCGCCGGGCCATGACAGCACCAGTGCAAGGGCCATCGTCGCCGCCCGGGTGATCCGGCTTACAGCCGTCATCTTCTGCTCCTCAGCAATTCGCCGGCAGCATAGACCTGCGGCGGGCGCGCAACAATGGCGGCGGTCGCCTCAGAAGGCGATGCTGACGCCGGGCAGGTTCAACTCTCCGATAAGTTCGCGCAATTCCTGCCGGGCGGCGATATTGGACATGCTGAGCTGTTCGGTCCCCAGATCCTTCAGGTCCAGCAGCGTCAGCCCGCGCGGGAACAGCTCGCGAAAGATCACCCGTTCGGAAAAGCCGGGGGCGACGCGAAAGCCGATGCGTTTCGACAGCGTCGCCAGCGCGCCGCCGACCTTGCGCTTGTTGTGCATGGCCTGCGTGCCCAGACGGTTGCGCAGAACCAGCCAATCTATGGGGCCGGCGCCCGCCTCGCCGCGCATCTGCCGCGCCGCCCAGACCATCTCGGCATAGATCGAGGGGCCCAGCACCTTGCCCTCGGGCGACATCCGCGCCAGCAGGTCGAAATCGACGAAACTGTCATTCATCGGCGTGATCAGCGTATCGGCCAGCGTATGCGCCATCTGGCTGAGGCGCGTATGCGAGCCGGGGCAATCCAGCAGGATAAAGTCGGTGACCGGGTCCAGTTCGGCGACCACCTTGGACAGCGGGTCAAGACCACCTTCGGTTTCCGGCTCCAAATGGCCCAGAATGGGCATGGGCAGGTCCAGCCCCTCGCGCTTGGCATAGGCGGCGCGGTTTTCCAGATAGCGGGCGAAACTGCGCTGGCGCACATCCAGATCAAGCGCGCCGACGCGGTGCCCCATGCGCACCAGCGCCGTCGCCACATGCATCGAGGTCGTGGACTTGCCAGAGCCGCCCTTCTCGTTTCCGACAACGATGATATGCGCCACGAATCCTCCTGCGATGGCCGGCAGAATGGCCCGGACCATAGGATGCCGTCTGCGGGATGAAAAGCGCCCAAGCGATTCCAGAACCGCAGATTCCCGGCTTTTCCCCAGCTTTTGCGCGACTGTGGCCGGATTGACGCCACCATAGCAAGGTATTGTTCTTGCTTGATTCTTATATCACGACCAGTTCGGTAGATATTTATCTTGCAATACACGACGAATCATGTCGTTATTACCTTACCGGGAACAAGCCCGGATGAACTCAGCCTTGGGAAGGAGCCAAAGGATGACCATGCTCAACCATCTGTCGGCCTTTGCCGATCGCGCGCTGCGGGCCGCCATACCCGCCCCCGCCCGCTATGCTGTCAGTCTGATCGACCGGCGCACCGGCAAGCCGCATCGGATTTCGGATATCCCGCTGAGGCTGATGACCTGCGACCCGTTCGAGGCGGCGCAGGAATTGATGCGCAACCGCGACCCCCATATCTGGGACACATTCATCGAACGTCTGGATGCAAAAGGACTTGTCCAATGAACATCGCCGTCCGCCCCCCCGTCGCGCAGCGCCAATATGCGACCATCGCGCTTTCGCCCTATCGCAGCGCCCAGGGCCCGGTCCTGCGGGAATATCTGGATGGCCGCGTGGTCATCGATACCGGCGATCGCAAGCTGACCGGCCGGCCGCTGCACGCGGCGCCAAGCGCGCCGATCTGGATTCCGATATTTGGCAGCCTGTTCTAGGGGCCGCCAACTCCGAACCGGCGCGGGCTCCGGTCATCCCAGCCCGCGCCGGACCCCGCCCGGGCCGCCCACCGCCCGGATCCCCACCCTGAAACGAAAAACGCCGCCCCAAGGGGCGGCGTTTCCAGATCGTGGCAGGCGTGGCTCAGAAGCCGAGGCCAGCGTATTTGTTCTTGAACTTCGACACGCGGCCGCCGGTGTCCATCAGCTTGGCCGAGCCGCCGGTCCAGGCGGGGTGCGAGTTCGGATCGATGTCCAGCGACAGGGTGTCGCCTTCCTTGCCCCAGGTCGAGCGCACGGCATAGGTGGTGCCGTCGGTCATCTTGACCTCGATCATGTGGTAGTCGGGATGAATATCTGCTTTCATGGCGCGTCTCCTCAGGCCTTGGCGTCGGCTTTGGGCTTGTAGTTGCTGACCTCGGCGATCCGGGCGGATTTGCCGCGACGATCACGCAGGTAGTACAGCTTGGCGCGGCGAACGCGGCCACGGCGCACGACGGTGATCGAGTCGATATTGGTCGAGTAAAGCGGGAAGACGCGCTCGACGCCTTCGCCGAACGAGATCTTGCGCACGGTGAAGGACGCGCCGATGCCGCCGCCCTTGCGCGAGATCACGACGCCTTCATACATCTGCACACGGGTGCGGGTGCCTTCGGTCACTTTATAGCCGACGCGCACGATGTCGCCGGCTTTGAAATCCGGGATTTCCTTGCCGAGCGAGGCGATCTGCTCGGCTTCGAGTTGGGCGATCAGGTTCATCGCTTTGGGTCCTCTGTTTGCTCGCGGTAAGTCCGCGATTGGTCTGATGCGCCCGAGAGCTGTCGGTCCTTTGTCGGGTCCATATGGGGTTGCCCATATGCCCGCCACAGGTCGGGGCGGCGTTCCTTGGTCAGCCTTTCGGCCATGTCGCGTCGCCATGTGGCAATAGCCGCGTGATTTCCCGACAGCAGAACCTCGGGGATCGCGCGGCCTTCCCAAAGGGCTGGCTTCGTGTACTGCGGATGTTCAAGCAGACCGCCATTGTCCGGGGAAAAGGATTCCTCGGCCAGAGAGTCCTGATTCCCCAGCACGCGCGGTATAAGGCGAACCGTCGCGTCGATCAAGACCTGAGCTGCAAGCTCGCCTCCGGTCAGGACATAATCGCCGATGCTGATCTCTTCGACCTGATGGGCGTCCAGCACGCGCTGATCGACCCCCTCGAAGCGGCCGCAGATCAGCACCATACCGGGGCCTTGCGCCAATTCGCGCGCGCGGGCCTGCGTGAAGGGCTTGCCGCGCGGCGAGAGATAGATCACCGGCAAGCCGCCCCCGCCCGCATCGCGCAGGGCGGCGTCCATGACATCGGGGCGGATCACCATGCCCGCGCCGCCGCCCGCAGGCGTGTCATCGACATTGCGATGCTTGCCGATACCAAAGGGGCGCAGATCGGTGGTGCGCAGGTTCCACAGCCCCTCGGCCAAGGCCCGGCCGGTCAGCGACAGGCCAAGGATGCCTGGAAAGGCCTCGGGAAACAGGGTCACGACATGTGCCGCCCAAGCACCCTTGACCTGCGGCTCGGCCATCAGGTCGCGCGGCTGCAGGCTGGCACGGATCGAAAGCCGGCCATGGGATTTGGGCTTTTCGCTCATGCGCCGGGGCGCCGCAGCAGATTGGCACCGGCGGCCAGCGCCGCGCCCGCGACAGCGCAGGCGACGGGCAGATAGCCCGCGATGGCGAAGGGGCCGAGCTGCCTGCCCAGATACCACAGCCCCATGGCGATGCCGCCGCAGATCAGGATCGCCAGCACCATGGTCAGCGGGCTGGGCCGGATGTTTTGCCCGGCGATCTGCGGGATCACGCCCGCCAGCATCACCGGCGCAAAGATATAGGCATTGGGATTGGTGTTCCCCGCCAGCCCCTGCAACAGCGGCCCGGCCAGCATCAGCGCATAGGCCAGAACCAGAGTGACGGCCTGCATCATTCGCCCTCCTCTTCCTCGGGCGGGTCGGCGATGATGCGGCCCGCCGCCAGATCCACGGTCGGAACAAAGGCACGGGTAAACGGCAAAAGCAGGGTCTGCTTGCGACCCGGCCCAAAGATTTCAAGGATATCGCCCGCGCCATGGTCATAGACCGCGCGGACCTTGCCAATCAGCCCGCCGCCGGTGTCATAGACCGCGAGCCCGATCAGATCGGCATGGTAGAATTCGTCATCGGGCAGCGAGGGCAGCTTGTCGCGATCCGCCCAGAGCGTCACGCCCTTCAGCGCCTCGGCATCCTCGCGGGTCTCGACGCCCGAGAGGCGCACCCCAAGCCCCCCGGTCACCGGACGCGTCAGGCGAACCGCGAAACTGCGCGTCCCGTCCTCGGTCCAGAGGGGAGAATATGTCACGATATCATTCGGCTCCGTGGTAAAGCTTTTCAGCCGCACCTCGCCCCGGACGCCAAAGGCACCGGCAATCGCACCGACACAGACCCTGTCCGACATCCGTCACTTTTCTCCGCATATTCCGGCGCGCAGCCATTGCCCGCCGGATTTCTCGCACAGGTCCTGCTGATGCCCCCGTTCGACGAACATGCCGGCGACGAAAGCCGCGGCCAGCATGAAGGAAAGCCGGATCAGGCGCATGGCGGAACCGCAGTCAGGCGGGTGCCCGGCACAGGTTGCACCGGGCGCCGCGCCATCGGCGTCTTATTCAGCGGCGCCTTCGGCCGGGGCGTTGGCGGCGGCCTCACGGGCCTCACGCTTGGCGGCACGCTCTTTGGCGGCCTTGCCCGGCTCGCCTTTTTTCAGGTTGGCGCGCTCGGCCTTCGGCTTGACGCCGGCGGCTTCCAGGAAGCGGGCGACGCGGTCGGTCGGCTGGGCGCCCTGGCTCAGCCAGTACTGGACGCGCTCGAGGTCCATCTTGATGCGGTCTTCGGAATCCTTGGCCAGCAGCGGGTTATAGGTGCCCAGCTTTTCCAGGAAGCGGCCATCGCGCGGCATGCGCGAATCGGAGGCCACGATCGAATAGAACGGGCGTTTCTTCGAGCCGCCACGGGCCAGACGGATTTTCATTGCCATTGGGTTTCTCCTTTGAAATGGCGGGATTGGCGGGGGTATCCCGCCTTAGGATTGGTATTGTTCGTGGTGCCGGATCACTTCGGCGATCACGAAATTCAGGAATTTGCGCGCGAATTCCGGGTCGAGATCGGCCTCGCGCGCGAGGCGTTCCAACCGCTCGATCTGGCTCGCCTCGCGGGCGGGATCGGACGGAGGAAGGTCGTGTTCGGCCTTGAGGCGGCCGACATTCTGCGTGTGCTTGAAACGCTCGGCCAGCGTATAGACCAGGATCGCATCCAGCCGGTCGATGCTGGCGCGATGCTCTTTCAATAGGGCGGCGGCGCGGGCGGTCGGATCGGTCATACGCGGGCTCCGGTGGCAGGCGTGGCGGCGGGGGCTGTCTGCCCCCGCACCCCCGAGGATATTTGCGTGAAGAAGAATGAGTTCATCATGCGGCCTCAGCCGGATGGCGGTAGATCAGGCAGGGATGGCCCAGCAGCTCGGTCTCGCGCTCGATGCGGGCGCCCATGCGCTCGGCCAGACGGCGCGAGCGGGTATTCGCGGGGGCGATCAGCGAGATCATCGGCGGCAGGCCCATGATGCGACAGGCGTGATCGCGGGCGGCCATCGCGGCCTCATGGGCATAGCCCTGCCCCTCGAAGCCATCATAGATCTGCCAGCCGAGTTCGGTTTCCGGCCAGCCCTCATGCGCGATCAAGCCGGTGCGGCCGGCGACGGCGCCGGTGGCCTTGTCCTCGATGGTCCAGAGGCCAAAGCCGCGCAGGATCCAGTGGCCAATGCCCGAGGCGAAGCGCCGCCAGGCCTGCGCGCGGTCCATCGGCCCGCCGACGAAATCCGCGCGCGGCGAGGCCGAGAAATCGGCATAAGTGTCGAAATCCGCCAGACGCGGCTCGCGCAGGATCAGGCGCTGCGAGGTCAGCACCGGCACCTGAACCGAGAGAGAGGCGGTCGCGGTCATAGGCTTATTTCTTTCCGAAGAGCCCCGAGAGACCGCCGGGCAGGTTCAGCCCGCCAAGCTGGCCGCCGATCCCCTTGGGATCCTGCAGCATCTTGGTCGCTTCGGCCATCTGCGCCGGATCGACATTGGCCATGTCGGGCAGACCGCCGCCCTTGCCGGTCATGGCACGCATGGCCTGCTTGAGCATGCCGCCCTTGCCCATCTTGCCAAGTTTCTTCATGGTATCAGCCATTTGCTTCTGCATCTTCAGAAGCCGGTTCAGCTCGGCCACGTCCATGCCGGCGCCGGCCGCGATGCGTTTCTTGCGGCTGGCCTGCAGCATGTCGGGATTGGCGCGTTCCTTGCGGGTCATCGAGTTGATCAGCGCCACCTGACGGCGGATCGCCTTGTCGTCAAAACCCGCCGCCTCGGCCTGCTTGGCCATCTTGCCCATCCCGGGCATCATGCCCATGATCGACTGCATGCCGCCCATCTTCTGCATCTGCTCAAGCTGGCTTTTCAGGTCGTTCATATTGAACTGACCTTTCTGGAAGCGCTTCATCATGCGCTCGGCCTGCTCGACCTCCAGCACTTCCTGGGCTTTTTCGACCAGAGCGACGATATCGCCCATGCCGAGGATACGGCCGGCGACACGATGGGCGTCAAAGACCTCGATCGCGTCCATCTTTTCGCCAAGGCCGACAAAGCGGATCGGCTTGCCGGTCACGGCGCGCATCGACAGCGCCGCACCGCCGCGCCCGTCGCCGTCCATCCGGGTCAGCACGACGCCGGAGATCCCGACCTTGCCGTCGAATTCGGTAGCGACATTGACCGCATCCTGACCGGTCAGACCGTCGACGACCAGCAGCGTCTCGCGCGGGTTGGCGACATCGCGGACGGCCTGCACCTCATCCATCAGCACCTGATCGATATGCAGACGGCCGGCGGTATCCAGCATATAGACGTCATAGCCGCCCAACGTCGCCTGCTGCTTGGCGCGCTTGGCGATCTGCACGGCGTTTTCGCCCGGAACGATCGGCAGCGTATCGACGCCGATCTGCTGGCCAAGGATCGCCAGCTGCTCCATCGCGGCGGGGCGGTTGGTGTCCAGCGACGCCATCAGCACGCGCTTTTTCTCGCGATCCTTGAGGCGCTTGGCCAGTTTTGCCGTGGTCGTGGTCTTGCCCGAGCCCTGCAGGCCGACCATCAGGATCGGTGCCGGCGGGTTGTCGATGCGCAGCGCATCCGGCGCGCCCTCGCCCTGCAGGACCTTGATCAGCTCGTCATGGACGATCTTGACCACCTGCTGGCCGGGGGTGATCGATTTCGTCACCGCCGCGCCCGTGGCCTTGGCGGTCACCGTCTTTACAAAGTTGCGCGCCA